>CAZTYG010000028.1:836-1909 GCA_964617445.1 uncultured Blastochloridaceae bacterium | reverse complement strand
GTTGCGCGGAGTCGAATTTCACACACGCCCCTCCCCCCACGATGCGGTCCGACTCCATCAACCGCAAAGTCTCGCAGAGTAATGCACCAGACAGAACGCAGTCGGAGTCCACGAACACCAGCCATGGGTGTGTCGCAGCGGCGGCGGCGGCGTTGCGGGCGCGCGATATTTGATTGTGCGGTTCGCATACCACTCTGGCTTCATGCGCACGGGCGACCTCCGCGGTGGCATCATCCGAGTTGTTGTCGCAGACGATGATTTCATACGCCAGTCCGGGAGCGGCGGTGGCGCAGGCTTGGTGAATAGAGCGGAGGCAGCGCGGCAATTGCTCGGCCTCGTTGTAGGCGGGGATGGCGAAGCTCAGGCCTCGTGCGGAGGATTCTGGGTGTTGGTCCATGATTCTAGACCCAACATGCGCTGTTTCCGCTCATGCGCAAGCGATGGTCAATCCGTCACCGCCGTCAGCGCCGTCAGCGCATTCCGGATGTCGTCTTTGCTGAATGGCTTGGCGAGGAATCCCATGGCTCCGGCTGGGTCCGGGCTCCAATCCTGCGGCGGCTTGCCGCTCATAAAAAGAATCGGTAGATTCGGACGCACCGCACGGATCAAATCGACCGCGCGGGGTCCGCTGATGTCCGGTAGGGCGCAATCCAGCAAAACCAAGTCCACATGCCCGCAGCCGTTGTTGAGGGCATCGATAGCGGCGGCGGCGGTTTGAAACGGAACGCATTGATGGCCCAGGCTGACCAGCATCCGACCGGTCACCTGGAGAACGCCTTCATTATCCTCCACCACCAACACGCGGAGGGAACGCCCGTGGTCCGCTTTGGCGGCCGGCGGGGCTGCCTGCTCCATTCGTTTGTGGGTTTGTGGTAGCAGAACGGTGAACGTCGATCCCGCGCCAATCCTACTGGACACATGGATCGCGCCGCCGTGACTCCGGATAATCCCCTGGACCGAAGCCAGACCCAGCCCGCGTCCGGTGAATTTGGTGGTGAAAAATGGATCAAAGATTTTGTTGATCATGTCCGGTTCGATGCCGCGGCCGCGGTCACGCACTTCGATCACCACCC
>CAZTYG010000028.1:0-826 GCA_964617445.1 uncultured Blastochloridaceae bacterium | reverse complement strand
ACCCATGTTCCCTCCGCAAGGTCGGGGGAGCCGATGCAGCCCTGGAAAAAGGGGCGTTGCACATGGCGAATCGTTCCGAAAGCCTCGATCTCATTGTCCTCACCTCCGGCTTCGACAGCGTTGAAGATCAGATTGAGGATCACTTGCTTGATCTGGGTGGAGTCGGCCTCGATCATCAGCGGCTCCTCGAACCGGGCCGTCAGGCGCGCGCGAACCAATGAGGAAGTTTCCACCAGTGGTCGGATGTCGTGGAAAAGATGTCGGACATCAACCACCTGCTTGGAGATCATGCTGCGCCCAGCGTAGGCCAGCATCTGGCGGCACAACTCGGAGGCCTGGTTGCAGATTTGGGAGATGCGTTCCAGTTCGACACGTCCGGGCATGTCCTTGGGGATGGCCATCTGCGCCAACGCGGTATTCCCCATGACGCCGGTGAGCATGTTGTTGAAGTCATGCGCGATTCCCCCGGCCATCAAGCCAAGACTCTCCAAGCGGTGTGCGTGCTGGGCACGGGCATCAAAGGCCGCTTTCTCATTTTCCTCTCTCTTGCGTTCGGTGACATCGCGGATGATGCTCAGATATGCCGGTGTGTTTTCATCCAGATGGAAAAGTGAATAACTGCATTCCAGAACCACCTCCCTGCCGTCATGCAGAGTGGTTTCGACCTGATTCAATTCCCGACCTGTGGACGACTTGTGAAACCGGGCCAGATAAGCCCGCATCATATCCGGTTTGTTCGCAGTGCGGTAAAAATCGGTGACCGGCCGCCCGACAGCCTCGGCCGGGGAGGTGTTGTATAATCGGCAGAACGCATCGTTCACGTTCA
>CAZTYG010000027.1:0-12768 GCA_964617445.1 uncultured Blastochloridaceae bacterium | reverse complement strand
GGTTTTGCCGACGCCGGGTTCGCCGATGAGCACGGGGTTGTTTTTGGTGCGGCGGGAAAGGACTTGGATGGCGCGGCGGATTTCGGCGTCGCGGCCGATGACGGGGTCGAGTTTGTTCTGCTGGGCGGCTCGGGTGAGGTCGCGGCCGTATTTTTCCAAGGCTTCGTAGGTGGCTTCTGGATTCTGGGTGGTGACACGTTGGTTGCCGCGGACGGCGGTGAGGGCTTTGAGGAAGGTGTCACGGGTGAGGTCGAGCTCTTTGAGCACGCGGCCGACGCCGGTAGAGTGGGCCTCGTCGAACATCGGTAGAACGAGGTGCTCGACCGAGACGTATTCGTCTTTGAGTTTGGCGGCCTCGTCCTTGGCGCGGGCGAGTAAGCGGTTGACGCGTTGGGTGACGTAGATGTTTCCGGGTTCGCCGGAGTGGTTGTGGACGGCGGGAAGTTTGTCCAGTTCGGACTCGATCTTGCCGATGAGCAAATCGAGGGAGACCTGGCAGCGTTCGAAGAGGCGCGGAACGAGTCCGCCTTCCTGCTGCAGCAGGGCAAGCAAGAGGTGCTCGATGTCCAGACTGGCGTGGCTGTTGCGGGCGGCTACGGTCTGGGCTTCGGCGAGGGCGAGCTGGGCTTTTTCGGTGAGTTTGTTCAGGTCCATCTCTATTTCATGGCAGTATGTGTGCCGATATGTGGATTTTTAAGAATGAAGTTTTATGTATGTAAGTGTATGACTAAATGTGGTTTACCATGATTTTACAATGACGACGCACCGCCTTCAGAGCGTCAAAATGACACTGCCCGGGCGCGCTGGACTCAATGCGCGCAAAATTGGCGCACCGCAACAATCAGCTGAAAGGTGCTTGCGCTTGGCGTTTGCGGTCGAGTTGGGCTTTGATGACTTTGAGATAGTGGTCTTTTTCATGTTTTTTGAGCATGGTAAGGGAATGGGGGTGGAGGCGGCGTTTGAGCACGACGTCAGGGTGGTTCAAAAACTTCAACCCCATCTCTGCAGCCCGTGCACACCAATCAACAAAGGGCCCCAGGGTCTGCCCGGAATTGAGCATACCAACCCGGTCAAAGCAGCCTTTTCGGAATAAACCTGTTCCGGCCAACAATGCGGGCCTGTTGTTCATTTGACGGTTACCAACAGACAATCTCCCCTCAAATTCCGGACTGACAAAATCATCACAGCAACCAAAAACCATGTCCACCTCAGGATCAGGGCTTACGCACATAAATTTGGCTGGGCCAGCAGTATTTCCAGGTAAGGTTCGCTCATGGCGGCCAAGAGTTGCTTGGCGCGGATGCTCTTGCCCTTTTTTTCTGGGCATTTGCGCAGCAGGTTCAGAGCGATTTTGCGCAAGATAGCCAGGCTTTCTGCGGCATAGCCTGAGCGGGCTCTACTTTGGTCTTCCTGAAGGCTGACATCAAGCACCCAGTGCAGGCTGTTTTCGATCTGCCAATGAGAGCGCACGGCTCTGGCAAAGGCTTTGGCGTCGGCAGGCAAGCTGCAAAGGAAGTAGCGGCGTTCAGTGGTGGTTTGATCTCCGATTTGGCGGGTGGATTCAATGACCCCTACGCTGTTGAGGTTTTCCCATTGGTCCTTGTCCTGGAACCAGTCGAGCTTGGCGCTGATCCAGGCCCGACGGGTTTCGAGCCGTCCGTGGTCTTTTTCGACTTGTTGCCAGAAGTCCAAGTGGGTTTCTTTTCCGGTGATGGCATCATCCAGGAAGGCTTTGATTTCCTCATGGGCTTTGCTTTGGTTGCCTTTGAGTGCCAGCACGTAATCGGCGTCGGCTTCGTGGATTTCCTTGGCGATGTTCTTCTGGGCTCCCATGGCATCGAGGGTCACGATGCAGCCGGAAAGTTCCAATACCCGCAGCAGATGGGGCACGGCGGTGATCTCATTGGACTTCTCATCTACCTTGATCTGGCCGAGAACCAACCGGTTGGCGGCCGCCCAGGCACTGACGACATGGACAATGGATTCCTTGGTCTTGCCAGTGCGCCGCAGGCTCTTGCCGTCAATGGCCACCACCTCCCCGGCGATCTGTTCCCGGATGGCTTCGGTCCACTGCACCAGACAGTTGGCAAATTCCTCGGGCCGAATCAAACAAAAGACCCGCCGGAACGTATCATGGGAGGGACTGCCGTTCTCAAGCTTGAGGAACTTGCGCAACCAAACTTCCTTGTGGCGGGCGAAGTCCTCCATGTCGGTGAAGCTCTGCCCCCCAACCAACATGGTGCAAAGTCCGATAAAGAGGACCTCGCTCAATAAATGCTTCTTGTTGCGATCCATCCGGGGGTCTTCGATCTCCCCGAAGTAATCCATGATGCTCAGTGTGATGGGCTCGTTTTCCATCCCCCTTCATTTAGCCACACTTCGCAAAGTGTACAGACTCAAGAATTTAATGTGCGTAAGCCCTGACCTCAGGATGCTCTTGCAGGACCTGTAACTGCAGCCTGGATTTATCCGGCATCCACAGATCATCGCTGTCGAGAAAAGCAACCAGGTCCCCCCGCACTTCCGTCAAACCGCGGTTGGTGGCGGCTCCATAACCCGAATTCTCCTGCCATAACGAACGAACCATGCAGCCAAAGGAGGCGATAATTTCTCTGGATCGATCCGTGGAGCCATCATCCACCACAATGATTTCATGACAGTCGATGGTCTGATCGAGGATGCTCTGAATGGCCGCGGCCACATAATCCTGACGATTATAAACCGTCATGATGACGCTGATCAGCGGCGAAGAACCCATACTGGCACTCAGACCGGGGTGGTGGTATTGGGCCAGCCGGTGTCCTCAACCTCGTGGAGGGGGTCGGCCAGCAGGAGTTGCTGCATGTCGGTGTATTTGTTGAGCACCGGCGGGGAGAATGGGCCGGCCCCGGAAGTGGCGGGCTCGCCCGTCTCCATGGCGATGAGCAGCCCTTCGTTGTGCAACGCGGAGACAAACTCCTGGATTTTCGCATCGTCCGATCCTTCCGCAAAAAGAGAGCAAAGACTGTCCGTCCGGGTGGGCTGTTCCAATTGGCGCCAAATTTCCGCAGCCGTCCCGGTCAGGCTGAAGTAATTTCCGGTCGGAAAATGGATGACGACCACCTCGCCGTCGATCAATTCGTGCGAGACATTGCCGCAGTCGATTTGCAGGAATTCTGGTGGAGTGAGGGCTTCCATAAGACAAAAACATGCAACCAACCGTGGTCCTGCTCAATCCAAATTTCTCTCCGGAGGCGGGACGTCCCTCTTGAGCACCCGGTATAGAAGTCGGTGCAGAAGGGGCAGCTTGCGTTTGAGTAACATGCGGTTCTGATGTCTCACGCGCCGACGGGCTTCCTCGCGGCTCTCCAAACCCCAATAGAGGCGGAGATATTCGATGAAATCGATTTTACCCACCGATACGTCTCCGGCTGCCCGCAGTTGTCGATAGCGCACCCAAAATTGCCAGTATCGTGGCAAGTCCGAGCCGGCGCGATTACGCAGCCACAGGCCTACCCGGTAACTCCACGGAATGGATTGCTTCTGAAAATAACGGTCCGCTTCCTCCACCTGATCCAAACCGACCTCCCGGTGCAGCAAGCGGAATGTCTCTCCCACCTCGGCCAAAGACCACGAAATTCGCGAAGATGCAGCCAACCCGGCCAGCTCCTCAGACCCCATGGGATACTTCTGCATCATCACGGCCACATCGGCCAGCCAACGAACCGGCGCTACAGGATTCCACCGCATCCCGTGCTGACACCCAAAAATGATCTCATCCTCCACGGACAATACCTGCCAGGGCACCTGACTCCCGGGCTCGCGCCGGTGCGCCCAAGCCCGTGCATTGGCATCCGCCTGATTAAATATACGCATGTGCAGATCGATATCGGGCAGGTCCTCCCCCTGGAGCACCAGAGCACCCGAATTCGCCGCCCGCAGCTGCCATCCGGGAATTTCAGGATGCCAGCCCTCGCTCCCCAGCAGCTCCACCGCATCGGCCATATCCTCGGGTCGCACCCAGAAATCAATATCCCCCATCGGCCGCAAGGAGGGATTCGCGTAGATGGTCGAAACCAGCCCACATCCTTTGACCGCCACAACCGGAATGTTTCCACCTCGCAACGCTGCGGCAGCCCTGCGGGCATGATACATAATGCTACTGCCCTGTGCCCAATAATATCGGCAAATACCCTTGAGCCGGGGCATTTCACGACCTTCATGTCCGGCACGCGACAGATTGTGATAAACCAGCGGCAGCAATCGGGATGAGCCATGGTCGATGCGCAGGAAATCATAGCTCTGCTGAAAATCCTTCCAGGATGCAACGGCCACCGAGGGTTCGCGTAGCAAAGCGGCCTTGAGCAACAGAACATGCCATGATGCCGGAACTGCGGAATCAGGCTTCCATTGCAGCAAATCCGGCCTGTTGTCTTCTTGGTTGTCTGGCATAGTAAATCCAAAAAAAATATGGAGAATATCCCCTTCCCTTCATAGTATTTTTATTCACCACCACAATATTCATGCAGATGCCCGGACTCACTCTGCACAGTGCGCAACCTACGATCATGATTGTTTCTGACTGGATGTTCCAGGACGAACAATGATTCGACTCCCTCAAGAATTTGGGGCCCGGCCCGATCTGGCTTCTGACACTTTTTCCTGGCATTAGGATCCGAAGCACAAAAATCGCCATGATAGCATGAAAAATTCCACCTAGACCTGGCGGAAAAACGGCAAAGATCACCACATCGTTTATCTGGCCAATACCCGTGAAGAACGGACCTTTTTGAGTGCCTCCGACTTACCGGCCATCTGGTGACACCAGAATGCATTGATCGATGAAAATATCTTCCGCCCTCCTTCCGGCTCTATCAAAGAGTTCGACGCTGTATATAATGCCCGGCTCTCTCCCTTCAAACGCCATGAATTGGCTAAAGACGTTCCCAACATGTCCCTGATTGCGCCATTTTTCCCTGCCGGGCGAAATCCAGAATAGGAAGCAGAAGTGCGCGATCTCTTCAAGGAAGCACATTGGTTCCTGAATCCTTTCTCCGATCCCGGCGCCTTGCTACAACCCGAAGAAGTAAACCAGGCCATCAACCGCGCACATGTGGGCCTGTGTTTATCTCCCGTCGAGGGCGCCATGTTTGCAAGCACTGAATACCTTCTCGCCGGTCTGCCGGTGGTGACCACGGAATCCAAGGGTGGCCGTGAAATTCTATTCGACGACCTATACTGTAGCACCGTGGCCGATGACCCCTCAGCCGTCGCGGACGCCGTGTGCCAATGGAAAATGCGCGCCGTCAGTCCCGAACTGATCCGTGCCAAAACAATGGATAAACTCAAGACTCACCGTGCGCGACTCGACAACTTGGTGCGAAAATCCTCGCCTACCATGGAGCTCATACTTCAGTAAAAAACTGGGAGTATGCCCGTCCTCCCGAAAAATTGACGTGGCACTGACCATTGACAGACGATGATGAACTCAAATCCATGAGGAGCAGTCCTGCCGATTGGCGTATCCATTTCCATACCCTCAAAGACCGCGCCTTGCGTTTGTTGGGAGCAAACCAGCACCCGGAGCTTTCGCTCACGCGATCTTTGTCCGATCGTGCTTGATCCTTTTCCCGTCAACAAATCCTCGCAATAAATCACGACACCCAGAATTCAGTGCCGCCTGACTATAGCTTCGGACCACAAAATTGCGCGCGCTCTGTTCCATGCTCCATCTTTTTTCCGGTGTCCTCAGCAGACTGACACACGATGCGGCAAAGGCGGCCGGGTCATCCGCCAGATCCAGATGCTCGCCCGCAATCGCATTGATTCCCTCCGCCCCCTTACTTGTGGACACCACCGCGCGACCAAGTGAAAATGCCTCCAATATTTTCAGCCGGGTCCCGGAGCCAAGCCGCAGCGGCACCACTGACAACGCGCTGCTCTCATAGACTGGCCTCAAGTCCTTAAGGTATCCCGACAACTCCACCCCGGGGAGGCCTTGTAACCCACTCCCAGACTTCATCGCCCCGCTTCCCACTATTTGAAATATGACTCCTTCTCCCAGCTCCCTGCGGATCAACGGCAGTATCTCATGGGCAAACCATAGAACTGCATCCTCATTGGGATAGTATCCCAGCGCCCCGACATAGAGCATTCGCTGCGGGGCTCCTGCTTCCAATGGTTCAAGCGGCTGTACGTCGGGATACACATTGGGCACTACCAGAGCCTTGGGACATCCAGGCAGCGCCACAGCCACCTCTTGTTCTTTCACCGAGGACACGAGGACGGTATCGAAATCCTTCAGGCAGCTGCGCTCCAACACCGCATGATAGGCAGCCATACGCCGCGACATCTCCGCCTCCTCCTGTAGTCCGACTTGCATCATGGCTTGGGCCATCGTTTTCTCACGCAACGAGGCAAACTCATCCAAATCAATGATTCGATGTTTAGCACGTGAAAGAAAGGGTCGCGCCAGAGCATAGGACTCGGTGCGAAACACCACCACGACATCAAATGACTCATCCCCCAGCATTTCGCCAAATCGGCGGTGTCCCTCCGCGATTCCCCCCTCGAGTGGGGGCAGGTAGTGAACCGCATCAGCCAACTCTCGCATGCCCAACTCCACCTGCCCGAACTCCTCGTGCAACTGCCCCGGCGTGGCTATCAAGGTCAGGTGACCATACGTGGCCAACCAACGGGCTATACTCAAGGCTCTCAGACTTGTACCGAATTTATCCGGTTCCGGGATCACGGTGGTAATCAGTAACAGCCGCAAAGGCGGACTCGATTTTTCCATGTTTATCATGCAAGCACTCACGCCAGTCTCTCCAATGATTCCAACATGTTTTCAGCGTCCGAGCCCAACTCCACCCGGTACACCGGCAATCGTGTGGCCAGCGCGAATGTGCGCGCCGGTATTTCCTGCCCGGCGGTGGGAAGCTGTTTGCGGCTCCACGGCACGATAGCGTTGACGGCTTCTTTCCATCCCGTTTTTTCGACCCGGGTCCGTTCGTTTTTGCCGACGGAAACCACAAGAATCGCGCCCACCTCCACTTCGAGGGCGAGCTGGCTCGGAAAATGCCGGTGAACGGAAAAAACGTGTTTGTCCTCGCCACATTCATGGTAGGAGGAGATCAGCGCGGCCAGCTTCGGAAAGCGGTCCAGCGAGGAGGTCCGGAGTTTGGCGGTATTATAGAGACAAGTCACGTGAGGCGGGGAGACCGGATGTACCACGCAGAGGTCGTCGGAAAGATAGCGCCACCCCGCTTCCAGCGCGGTCAGTGCCGTAGTGGATTTCCCGCTTCCTCCCGGCCCTGCCAGCAACAGGGCTTTTTTGCCGGGTGGAGCCACCGCGGCCGCATGGATGATCTGCGAGCCCCGCCCGGATGTCCATTCCTGGAAGACATGGCGCAGGGGCGCGGTGGTTTCGTAAAGAGGCAGGCACTCCGGCGGCGGATATCGGACGCATACCTCCCTGCCGCCGCTTGCGAAAGCTACCAGGGCCTGCAACCAATCATCCATGTGCACTCGGTGATTTGTATCCGACAATCGCGCAATCCAGGGACTACCCGGGGTAGTGCGGCACCATGACGGCAGTCCGTGTCCTTCTATGAGGATCGTGGCGTGCGATATCCAGGCCGTGTGGCCGGGAGACTCAGCGTGAGGCGCAACAGCCAGATGCGAAAGTGCGCCACCGAGCATTCGGCTTGCTCCACTCCCGGCATATTCCAGCAGGAAGTCCATGTCCCCCAGGCGACCATGGAAGCGCTCAGCTTGCCCTGCGCACGCGGCCTCATGCGCGTCGCGCAAATCCTGGTGAAAACGAGCGGGCAGGGTGGCTATGCTTCTCCATTGCATGATGATTCAGGCTTTTCCTTGGCGTGCATTGTGCTCAGTCTTCTCCGGGTTGCAATCCTACGGTTGCAGTCTAATCCGACATCATGGGTGTTTATTCCAAATACAAAGCATGGTTGCGAAGGAGACGCGCAGGACTGGCCCAACGCGTCTATCTCGGCGTTCACCATAAAACCGGCACCAAATGGATGGGCTCTATTTTTCGAACCGTTGCGAAGGACCTTGGACTCACGTTCACCACCCGTCTCAAAAGCCAAGCATGGCAGGGAGGCGACATTCATATGCAATGGCAGAGCAATTTCAGTGGCCGGGACCTGGCCTGCCGATTCCGCGGCATTCACATCATTCGCGACCCAAGGGACCAACTGGTCTCCGCCTGTTTCTACCATCAACGGGCGCACGAGGCATGGCTTCTCCGTCCACAAAAGCAATATAACGGCGCCACCTACCAAGAAACCATCAACAGTCAGCCTGACCCCGAAGAACGTCTGCTTTTTGAAATGCGACACAGCAGCCGTTGCGTCTGCCAGGCTATGAGCACGTGGAATTATAACGACCCCCGTTTTCTTGAACTCAAATACGAGGACCTTGTCGTGGATTCTGATCTCCGTCTATTCCGTCGCATCTTTCTCCATCTGGGATTCCATCCCCACCTGCTCCCGATGCTTCTGGATACCGCCCGGGCCAATAGCCTGTTTTCGGGAGAAGTAACCCCGGAAAACACCCCCCATGTCCGTTCGGGCCGTCCTGGAAACTGGCGCGAACATTTTACTCCACGAATTTCCCGCGCCTTTCTCGACATGCACGGGGATATACTGATCCGCCTGGGCTACGAAAAGGACCACTCATGGGTTTGATGCCGACAGACCGGCAACCATCCCCGGAGGGGCGGATTGCGCCGAATGCCACCACGCTTTCGCGACTACCCTCCCTGATCGAATCGCTGATACGGCGCTGGAGCAACGCATGGAGCGGTTTTGTTCCCGCACCATTCATGATCATTGGTCAACCGCGCTGCGGAACCAATACTCTCTGCGAATACCTCGACAGCCATCCTGACGCGATCTGTCATAAAGAATTGTTTACTCACGGTGCCAACGCTCTTTCTTCGACGGATTGTGATTGCCCGGTGGACTGCCGCATGAATGCCCCGGAACTATGGAGTTGGATCTATCGGCAACGACCCGGCATCCGGGCGGTGGGCTGGAAATGGCTCAGCTATCATGATCCGGAATTCGGGAAATCATTTCGACGCAATCCCAACGTCTTTAAAATCCTCATTCACCGCCGCAGCAAGCTCAGACAATACTTGTCCAATGAGCTGAGTCGGGAATACAACCTTTGGCATTTGCGGTCACCGGAAGAGGCGGCGAGATGGCGGCAGGAGCGGCGACCAATAAGGGTCGATACGACGTTGATGTTACGCAGGATCAACACATGGACCCGCAAGGAACAATATTGGCGGCGCAAGGGGGTGTTGCGCGGTCCGGTCTTGTCTCTCCATTACGAGGATTTTTACGGCCCGCTTCACGACGAACAGTACCGTATGCTACTGGATTTTCTAGGCCTGCGACAGACCACAAACCAGCAACTTCCAAGCAAGGAACGCACCAATCCCGACCCATGGAGGGACTTGATTGCCAATCCGAAGGATGTCGATATCGCTCTACGGCCAACACCATTTGCGCACATGCTCGACGACTTGTGACTCTCTCTACTCCAGATCAGGGTAAAATACTACATTGTCCATTGATTCCTGGTATGTGAAATTGGGTCACGATCCCTCAAGTGCCCGATTGACTGAGTAAAAATGTCACTCCTGCATCACATGTAAGGACGCGGCATTTTTATCATCCTCTTGATGTTCAACTACTTGGGGAAATATTATCAGACGCTTTCTCTGGCATGAAGTATGCAGGTGTATAGGTGTTGAACCATCATCCGCTGGATCAATCCCGGCGGGTACAAAACGAAAGGAGAAACGACGATGAAAGCAATGACCAGTTGGGACCCCTTCCGGGAGTTGGATGAATTCCAGAACCGCCTATCGCATGCCTTCAGCCGCGGCAGTCTGAAGCGCGATAGCGTCGAAAACGAATGGCTCACCCGCGCCGAATGGACGCCGTTGGTGGACATCACCGAGGACGAAAAGGAATATCTGATCAAAGCCGAATTATCCGAAGTGGCCCGTGAAGACGTCAAAGTGAAGGTGGAACGCGGGATTCTCAGCATCATCGGCGAACGAAAAGCCGAGCGCGAGGAATCCGGCAAGAAATTCCACCGGATCGAACGCAGCTACGGCAGCTTTGTCCGCAGCTTCAGCGTGCCGGATGATGCCGATGCCGACCACGTCAGCGCGGAATACAGGGACGGCATCCTGCGCGTCCATCTGCCCAAAGCGGAAAATGCCAAACCAAGAGAAATTGACGTGAAAATCAACTAAAGCGTGTTACAACAACGGGGTCCCGCATCAGCGGGGCCCCGGTTTTGTACCATCAAGGAAACTATTTATGAGCGAATCCACCAGCACTGCCACCTGCGCCTGCGGCGCAAAACCTGCCGCCGCCTGCGCTGCGGAGAAATCCACACCCAAGGAAACCAAGGCTGCCGCCAAGCCCGCCGTCATCCAGAACGGCAAGGGGGATGCCCCGCGCAACATCAGCCAAAAATTCCGCAGCAACTACGAAGGCATCAAGTGGTCCAGCGGCGGCAAACTGAAAAAAGGCGAACGCCTGGTCAAGGTTTACGCCTGACGGGATTCAGCCACGGCGGCTCTCTGTTTGGTGTCCAGTGTCTCACTGGCCTGACGGCATTCGTGGTTTCTTCTTTATTCCCGGTTGCCAAGACGCGCATGGTTCCTATGTTGTCCGGATGATTCGACACCTCATCACCACCACCGCCATCGTTTTGGCGGCACTCATCCTCAACCCCGGAGACAACCTCATGGCCCAATCCGCCCGCGAACGCGGCATCGCATTCCTACAAGAAAACGGCAAACGCGAAGGTGTGACCACCACTGCCAGCGGTCTGCAATACGAAGTGCTCACCGAAGGCGTCGGACGCAGCCCCGCCGCCGCCGATACCGTCGAGGTGCATTACCGCGGCACGCTGATCGATGGCAAAGAATTCGACAGCTCCTACAAGCGCGGACAAACCATCGAGTTCCCACTCAACCGCGTGATTCGCGGCTGGACCGAGGGCGTGCAACTGATGAAGGAAGGGGCCAAATACCGCTTCTTCATCCCCTCCGAACTGGCCTATGGTGCGCGTGGGGCGGGGCGTGACATCGGTCCTGACGAAACCCTGATCTTCGACGTCGAGCTGGTCCGGGTCAAATGAGTTGAGCAGGCCGTCTCCAGTGGGTGGGTCGCAACCGCAACCGCGGCCGCGCCGGGTGCGTGATCGCTTGCAAACCCGCGGTGAAGAGACGGCCAATGCCGTCAGCCACGGCGTCGGCGCGGGACTCGGCCTCATCGCTCTGCCCTTTCTGGTCTGGACTGCGGCGGAAAACGGCACGCTTTGGAACGTGCTCGCCGCCGCCGTTTTCGGCCTTTCGGTGGTTCTGCTCTACGGTAGTTCCATGCTCTACCACGCGCTGCCGCACCGCTGGCGCAAATTCAAACGCCGTCTCCAAACCATGGACCACGCCGCGATTTATCTGCTCATCGCCGGCTCCTACACTCCATTCGCCTTGGGCGTGCTTTACGGCCCCGTCGGCTGGTCGGTTCTCGCACTCATCTGGACGCTGGCGGCCTTCGGCGTCTTCTGGAAAAGCGCCCGCCGCACCCATGCCGAGTGGACTTCCACCAGCCTCTACGTGGGCATGGGATGGCTTGTCATTGTCGTCATTGTCCCGCTCTGGGAAAAGTTGCCGCCCGCCGCCCTGTGGCTGCTCATCACCGGCGGCCTTTTCTATACCGTGGGCGTGTTGTTCTACTTGGCCAATCAGTGGCGTTATACCCACTTCATCTGGCATGTTTTTGTGCTCGCGGGCACCGCATGTCATGTCGGCTCGGTTTTGTTCATGCATTTGGGTCCGGTTTCGGAGTTTTGATAAATCAGCATGGGGGGGACCCCCGATGGCAGGGCGTGACTGCCGGTCGGCGCGGAGTCCGGCCCTCCCAGTCAACCCTCCCGCCTCCAGCGGGGAGGGCGGGACTCCGCGCTCGCCGGGAGCTGGCCAGCCGGGTAAGTTTCCCTCCCGCGACACGGCTCACCCTGCAAACCACCTTCCGATTCGGGAACCGGATCAAACCCGAATCCGCCCCATGGTTGGCAGCGCATGATGCGCCGTGCGGCCAGCCAGCCGCCCTTCAACGATCCGTGCCGGCGCAACGCCTCCACCGCGTATTCCGAGCAGGTCGGAACAAAGCGACATGCCGGGCCCGGTGAACCCAGCAGTGCTTTGAGGGGGCGGGAGAGGAGTTGATAACAGCGCACCCCCCCGATCAATACCCGTCTCACGTCCGCTCCTCAGCGCGTCGTGCCCCGATCATGCCCACCGCCAACGTCAATAGACAGGTCATCGGATAGAGCCATGGGAAAGCGAACTGCGGACGATATGCACTCCAGTCGGGCAGGCCGAGTTTGCCCATAATCATGTATAAATCCGGTCGCACCCACAACACCAAAAGAATGGACAGCACCACTCCGGCCCAAACCGCCGCCCCGCGCACCTGGAAGGGGGACAATGCAAGGAGCAAAATCCCCAGCAGTGGTCCGTAGGTGTAAGCCACCATGCCGAAAGCCAAACCGATCAAATTGATGTCGCCGCGCACCTGCTGCAGGCCGATAGCGAAAAGTGAAAGCAACAAACCCCATGCCAGCACCAGGAACCGCGACTTCCAAACCATGCCGCCGCCCTCCGCCGTCATCCGTTGGGTGCCGTAGCGCAGCGACAAGCTCGTCTGTGCCAGAGCCGTCAACACCGAGTCC
>CAZTYG010000026.1:8939-13127 GCA_964617445.1 uncultured Blastochloridaceae bacterium | reverse complement strand
CTTGGTTGATACGTGGGTGAAGATGCTCTGGGAATGTTTCGTCGCAAGGTACAACAGGTAACAAGTGCGTGACAAAACGTGCGCTTGGGCGGCGATGGTGGAGCCGGGAAACAGCCGGTTTTTTTCAGGAAGCCGTTCGACAAGCTCAGGCCCCGATCCTGCGAGGGGGTCGCGAAGGAACGCGAAGACTTAGGACGAGGGAAAGAAGGAAGACGGAGGGCAATGAACGCAAAGACGCGAAGACGCCAGGGTCGCAGAGAGGGGAGAATGGAAGACGGCGGTATCTGTTTTGGAGTGCGGGGCTATGCCCCGCTTTGGTCATGGAATATGCAAGTGATCACTACGAGAACCATTGATGTCACCGCGGCGGAGCAGACACCCACGAGAACTACTGATGACGCAGAAGGAAGAAGCATCGATCTGGTGATTCTCCTCCGACCTTTGCGACCTTTGCGCCGTTGCGTGAGGCCCTCCGTCTCGGATCCCTGTCCTCGGCTCTCGGCCTGCGCTTGCTGTAAAAACACCATCTCTCAGCGCTGGCCTTCGACACGGACTTCCACGCGGCGGTTGCGCTTTTCTTCATCGGCGTTGCCGGTTTGGGCGACGATGGGGCGGGTGCTGCCGTAGCCGCGGACTTTGAATTTATCCGAGGCCCGGCCGGTGCGGACTGCCAGCCAGTCGGCCACGGACTGGGCACGGCGCTCGCTCAAACCCTGATTGTAAGCGGGCTCGCCGATGGAGTCGGTGTGGCCCTCGATGGTGACATCCAGCTCGACGGCCTGCTCCAGCGCGGCGGCGAGGCGGGTGAGGGTCTCTTCCGCGGAGGGCAGCAGCCGGGCGGAGTCGAATTCGAACAACACATCATTGGAGAGACGGATGAGAATGGGCTGGAAGGCGGGACGTTGGAGGGCTTCGGGGGGGCGCAGGGCGATGAGGCTGGAGAGGTCCTCGAATCCGGGGACGCCCTCGCCCGAGGCAAAGGAGTCGCTGCCGCCGGCCAGGTTGGCAGCGGCCAGGGAGGCGTGGGCCTCGCGCAGGGCGGCAGTGGAGGCTTCGTTCACCAGTGCCTGGGAAATGCGCGGCAGTCGGCCCTCCTCGGTGACGGGCAGGGCGCTGAAGGCTTCCACCGGCACCGGCGAGGGTCCGGCACCGAGGGCGGCGGGGCGCTCGGCAATGGCGGGGATGGGGATGCGCGGAGCTTCGAGCGGCCCGCTGAAGGCCTCGATCTGTCCGGGAAGTTCGTAGGCGGGGACCTGTTGGTCCGGCGTGCGCAGTCCGGGCAAGGAGCGAGACTCGGGCTCCAGAGCGCGTGGATCGATGGTTGCCCGTTCCAGATGGAAGCGCGCGGGCTGAACGGGGTCCACGACCGGGGAACCAAAGCCGACGAAGACGCCGCGACTCCAGAGGAAAAGGGTGAGGTGGACCAGCAGGGAGAAAACGATGGCGAAGGTCATCCAGCGCGGCAGCGGGGTCACCGGCTCTCCATGCCAGATTTCGTTGGCCGTCATTCTCATATAATCATGCTAGCGCGGAAGGACCGGGTGGAAAGCGGGAATCGCGTTCGACAGCCTCCTGCATGGGGGAGTCATTCACGTGGGTTGTTCTCCTCCCGCCATGCGCTCTGGACGAGCGCTTGCCCCCGGCGGGTGCGAAGCCCCGCCCTCCCCAAAGGTTAACGACTAGGATTCACAGCTTTTTATTCTTTGAGCCGGTAGTCGGGGAAGCGTTTGCGGAGGTCCAAGAGTCGGGCGTCGGCCTCCTTGTCGTTGCCGGCGCGGCGGTAGGCGCGCTCGGCTTTGGCCACGGACTGCGGGGTGAGTTCGGGGTCGTCGATCAGCAGGGCGGCGGCGGAGAAGATACGGGCGGCCTCGTCGTAGCGGCGGCGGGCGAAGGCGATGTCGCCCAGCAGGATGCGCCCGCGGGCGTTCCATTCACCTTCGGGGTTCTGACGCAGGATTTGTTCGGCGAGGTTTTGGGCATCATCGAATTCAGCGGCGCCAATATGGGCGCGCGCGAGGGGTTCGAGCACGGCGCTGCGGTTGGCATCTTCGGGGAAGCTGGCACGAAAGCCGCGCCATTCGCGGATGGCGGCGCCGTGGTTATCAAGGCGGCCAAGGAGGAGCGCGAGGGCGAGATTCGCGCGGCGGCGTTGGTCGCGGTCGCGGGTGGCGGCCAGCACGCGGCGGAGGAAGGGTTCGGCGGCGGCGGGGTCCTCCCCCCCGGCCAGCTCCTGCCCCAGCCATTCATACACTTCCAGCGCGACGGCGGGGGCGGCGGGGTTGCGAATGCGCCATTGGTCGTAGGCATCCACCTCGGCGCGCAGGGCGGGCACGTCCTTTTGTTGAAGAGCGAGGCGGATGATCTGGCGGGTGGCGGTCTCGAAGTAACGGGAGGGGTCGTTGTCGCGGGCCTGTTTCCAGTAGGGGGCGCTTTGAGCTTCCTTGTCCTGTTCCTGGAGGGCAAAGGCGGTCCAGTAGGCGGCCTCGGCGATGCGCGGAGATTTGGGGAAACCGTCAAGATAGGATTTCATGCCTTCTTCGAGGCGGTTCCATTGTTGCATGTGGCCGGCGAGCATGGCAGCGCGCCAGAGGACCTCCTGGCGGCGGGCGTCTTCCGGGAAATCGCGCAGCCAGCGCTGCCAGGTGGCCAGGGCGGCGGTCGGGTCGCCATCGGCCAGCTCCGCCTGACCGCGCAGCCAGAGGGCGTCGGCGACGCGTTCGGCGGGAGGGTTGTCCTTGAGGAGACGGTCAATGGCACGGCGGGAGGCGGCGAATTCTTTGGCGTCGAAGGCTGCGGAGGCCCAGCGGAGGAATACGGCGAGGCGGATGCTGTGGTCGCGCCCGGCGAATCCGTCCTCTTTGGCGATGGCTTCATACATGCGGGCGGCCTGGGTGTGCTCGCGGCGGGCGTCGAGTTGTTCGGCGCGCAGCAATTTGACCTCGAAGGCGCGCGGGCCGTCGGCGAACTTGGAGATGTAGGCAGCGGTTTCCGGCAGCAGGTCGGGGGAGTTCTCTTTGTTGAGCAGGAGGATGCGGGCCCATTGGGCGGGTTCGGCCAGATCGGTGTCGCTGAATTCTTTGAGCAGAAAGGCGTATTGGTCCAGAGCCTCAGCGGTTTGGTTGTTGAGCCGGTAGGACTCGGCTACATAAAAGAGGACCTGCGGGCGGGCGTTGTCGGGAAAATCGGGTTTGGTTTCGTTGTAAACATCCAGCACGCCGGCGTAATCCTTCGCAGCGAAGCGGGCCTGGACCAGTCCGAGGTGGGCCAGGCGTTTCCAGAACGGCGGGGCATCGACACGTCGCACGATCTCGTAGTTGGCGATGGCGTCGCGCCAGCGCTTGTTTTCGTAGTCGAGATTGCCGAGCCGCACGCCTGCTTCGGCACGCAGGGCGTGATCGTCGGTGCGGGCCAAAACATCGCGGAGGCGTGTGGCGGCTTCGTCGGATTTGTTCCCGGCGGCGAGCACCGCGCCCGATTTTACCATGGCGAAATCGTAGTATGGTCCCTCCGGCCCCTCTTTGACCAGCGCTTCCATACTCTCGCGGGCTGCGGCCAGATCGCCGCGGCTCTCGGCACCGATGACGGCCAGATAGCGGGCGCGGCGGCGGATATCGGGATCGGTTGATTTGGCGGCGGACTCGAACAAAGGCGCGGCCGCGGCCCAATCGCCATCGGCCGCCACCATTTCGCCCTCCAGCAGGGCGGCGGCTGTCATCCAGGAACTTTTCGGGTGGCGTTCGCGCAACAATCGAATGCTGTTGCGGGCGTCGTCAAAGCGGCCCAGCCCGCGGTAACTGGCGGCGATACGGAACAATGTCTCGTCGCGAAGCTTGGAGTCGGGATGAAAGCGCAGGAGCTCTTCCAATTGCAACAGTGCCTGGGACCATGCTTTGGCTTGTTGCAGGCGGATGGCGTCGTCGAGCATCTCGCGCTCCGGCGGGCGCAAATCATCCAAGTCCACGATCACCGGTGGGGCTTCGGTGTTCCTGTCGTCTGTAGGTTGCGCCCATAAGAGCGGGGATAGTCCGAGCACGGCCACCATGGCGGTGATGGAGCGGAGCGCGGGCATGGACATAAGCTATCACAGGCCGGGCTCGGAGAATAAGCGCAAAATGAGGCGGCCCAAGAAACAGCCAAAACGGATACCTCTCTCTTCGCGTTCCTCTCGCAGGATCGGGGCCTGAGCTT
>CAZTYG010000026.1:0-8929 GCA_964617445.1 uncultured Blastochloridaceae bacterium | reverse complement strand
TGTAAATTCGGCTGTTCCAAGTATTGTTGCAAGCACCGGGCGAGCCGCTAGTCTGACCCACTGCTATGAAAGCATTGATCACACCGGCCATCGTGGTGGCGATTTTGGGGATCGCCGGGTATTTCGGCTGGTCATGGTGGCAGAAGCACATGCTCCTTGCCGATACCGGGGAGCAAGTTTATCAGACCGCCCAGGTGGAGCGAAGGACCATCGCCCAGACTGTGGACATCGCCGGGGACATCTCACCGGTGGAGCAGGTGGAGGTGAAGTCGGAGGTCAGCGCGAAGATCAAAACGCTCCAGGTCCGGCTGGGCCAGGTGGTGAAGTCCGGGGAACTGTTGCTGGAACTGGACGACCAGGAGTTGCTGACGGAGTTCGCCTCGGTGAAAATCGAGATCGAGGGGGCGCGTTTGGAGGCGATCAAGGCGCGCGAGGACCACGAACGCGACAAGCAACTCTTCGACCGGCAGTTGATCGCGGAAAAGAATCTGGTGGACTCACGGATCGCGATGGAGCTGGCGGAGAACCGGTTGGAGCGGGCGCAGGCACGGCAGCGCAACGTCGAGGACCGGCTGTCCAAGACCCGGATTCTCGCGCCGATGCCGGGGTTGGTTTTGGAGCTGCCGGTGGTGGACGGGCAGGTGGTGGTGGCGGCGGCCAGTGTGAATTCGGGGACCATGATCATGAAGATCGCCAACATGGAGCGGCTGTTGATCACCACCCATATCAATCAGGTGGATGTCGCGCGGCTTTCCGAAGGCATGGAAGTGGATTTCACCGTGGATTCGGTTCCCGACGTTGCCATGCGGGCGCGCATCCGCCAAATCGCGCCGATGGCCAGCGTGGTCCGGAATGTGAAAGGCTTCACCGTGGAGTTGTTGATCGACCAACCCGATGAGCGGCTCAAGCCGGGCATGACTGCCGATGTTGTCATTCCGCTCTCGGTTTCCGAGAATGTGCTTTCAGTGCCGCTGGCCGCCGTGTTTTCCGAGGGGCGGCAACGGGTGGCGTTCGTTTCCAATGGCCCCGGCCAGCCCCCGGTCCGCCGCGAAATCGAAGTTGGCATATCCAATCTCGATCACGTTGAAATCAAATCGGGTTTGAACGACGGGGAGACGGTGTTGTTGACCCGCCCGACTCCGACCGCCGGCAGCTGAACGGTTCCCATGGCATTGATTGAATTGCGCGGGGTGCGCCGCTCTTACCGGATGGGCGCGGAGGTGATTCACGCGCTGGATGGTGTGGACCTCGATATCCACGCCGGCGAATACGCCTCGATCGTCGGCCCCTCCGGCAGCGGAAAATCCACCCTCATGCATCTGCTCGGCTGTCTGGACGTGCCCTCGGAAGGTACCATCAATCTCGACGGAGTGCTGATCACCCAGGCCAGCTCCGGTCGGCTGGCGCGGCTGCGCGGGGAGAAGATCGGCTTTGTCTTCCAAAGTTTTAATTTGCTACCGAAGTTGAACGTTCGGCAGAATGTGGAGCTGCCGCTGATTTACGGCGGGATGTCATGGGGTGCGCGGCGCAAAGCGGTGGCCACCGCGTTGGAGGCCGTGGGCCTGGCCGACCGCGCCGGTCACAAACCCAACCAACTCTCCGGCGGTCAGGCCCAGCGTGTGGCCATCGCCCGCGCCCTGGTGAACAAACCCAAGCTGATCCTTGCCGACGAGCCCACAGGCGCACTCGATCAGAAAACCGGCGAGTCCATTCTCCAACTATTCCGCGATCTTTATCACGAGGGTCACACAGTCGTGCTGGTCACCCACGATCCGAAAATCGCGCGGGAGACGCCCCGGCGCATCGAGATTCTGGATGGTAAAATCGTCGGTGATCACCGCAAGGACGCCGGGGGCGGCGACGGTCCGGATCGTTCCACCAATGGGGAGGGAGCGGCGGCATGAACCCCTTATTGGGCATCGGTGAGGGATTCCGCGAAATTTGGAGCCACAAGTTTCGCTCGTTGTTGACGATGTTGGGCGTCGTGCTGGCGGTGACCTCGCTCATGGCCACCTTCGCGGTGACCACCGGGATGGCGGAGGGGTTCCGACGGATTCTGACCCAATGGGGCGGGGTCAACCGGGTCCAGATTCTCGATGCCGAGGTCCCCGAAGAGCAGCAGGCGACCAAGGACATCAGTCCCGGCCAAACCTACCGCGATGTGATCGCCCTCCGCCAACACCTGCCCTACCTCGATTATGTCGCCCCGGAAAAACGCATCAACCGCGGGCTGACCTTCCGTCTCGGTGATAACGTCGTCGGCAACAACCGCGTGCGCGGTGTGGAACAGACCTTTCTCCTGACCTCCAGCCTGCTGCTGGAGCGCGGGCGCATGATCACCGATCTCGACCTGGAGCGGCGGCATCGCGTCATGGTGCTGGGAGAGGGCATGGTCCAGGCATTATGGCGGGGGTCGCGCACCGATCCCGTGGGAGCAAGGGTCCGGGTGGATAACGATCTGTTCCAGGTGGTCGGGGTTTTTGCCCCCAGCGGCAGCCGCTATATGGACATGACGGTGATCATGCCCATCACCACCATGCAGGACATTTACTTCAGCGCACAGGTGCAGGATGGCGTCGATCTGGGCCCGGATGCGCGGTTGGATCGCATTTATCTGGGCATCCCGGAGGGGCGGAGCATGGACCAGGTGCTCGACCACGCCCGCAATATCCTTTTGCAGACCCATCGCGGCATTCAAGACTTCGGTTTTGAGACCCGCGAGGACTGGGGTGATTCGGTGGAGTCCACCGTGCGCGGCACGCAGCTCAGCGGTGGACTCATTTCCCTGGTCACCCTGATCGCCGCCGGCGTCGGCATTACCAACATCATGCTCGCCAGCATCAAGGAGCGCACCCGCGAGATCGGCATCCGTCGCGCCGTCGGTGCTCGCGCCGGCGATGTTTTCCTCCAGGTCGTCATGGAGTCACTGGTCCTCGCCGTGATCGGGGGAATGCTCGGACTGGTCGCCGGATACTACACGGTGGAATTTTTGAAAACGATCGCCATGGAGGACCAGATGCCGGTGCTGAGGGCCGAGGCGGCGTGGATCAGCCTCGCGATCTCCGCACTGGTCGGATTCCTCGCCGGTCTGGTCCCCGCCGCCAAGGCCGCCGCGCTCAAGCCCATCGAGGCCCTCCGATTCGAATGACATGAACATCCTCCATGCATCCCTCGAAGGCGTTCGCGATATTTGGTCGCACAAGTTCCGCTCCTCCCTCACCATCTTGGGTGTCGTGCTCGGCGTAGCCG
Source organism: uncultured Blastochloridaceae bacterium (assembly GCA_964617445.1). Taxonomy (GTDB): domain Bacteria; phylum Verrucomicrobiota; class Verrucomicrobiia; order Methylacidiphilales; family CAZTYG01; genus CAZTYG01. The sequence continues at coordinate 5,680 of CAZTYG010000026.1, read as the reverse complement.
CCTTGATGGCCATGTTCGCCATCGTCGAGGGCATGACCGTCGAGTTCCGCGAGCAGCTGCAGGAGAGCGGAAATCTAGAGAAGATGTTCGTGCGCAATCAGGACGCGCCCCCCGAACAGGCTGAAATCGCCGCTCTCAGTCCAGGCTTGACCCTGGCCGATGCACAAGTCCTCCAACAGGCTGTGCCGGGAATCGCATGGGTCGCCCCGCTCGCATTCCACAATCCGGCCTTCTTCTACGGCAACCGCACCGATCGCGTCCGTCTCTGGGGCGCGACCCCGGCCTACCTACACATGAACAAACACAGTGTGCAATACGGACGTTTTCTCACCGACCTCGACGTGGAAAATAAAAACCGGGTGATCGTGCTCGGCGCACGACTGGTCGAAAATCTCTTCGACGGCCGCGCCGAGGCCGCCGTGGGTGCCTCGATCCGGGTGGATGATATCCAGTTCCGCGTGGTCGGTGTGCTGCCGCGATATCTCACCCAGCGCCAGCAGCGTGAGTTGGAACTGGGCATTACCGAGGAACAGGCCCGCCGACGCGAGGAGCGCGGCGGTCGCGAACGCGGACGCGGTTGGGACCCTTTCCCGTGGAAACACAACATTGCCGTGATCCCCATCACCACCATGCAGGCCACCTTCAAGTCCGCTCGCATGCAGGGCGGCATCGATCAGGGGCCCGAAGTCCGGCTCGACAGCATCCAGGTGGGCGTCTCCGACATCCAACAAATGCGCGTGATCGAGGAGCAGTCCCGCAATGTCCTTTTGCAAACCCACCGCGGCATCCGCGACTTCGACATTGAAATCCGCCAGGATCAGATTGACCAAGTCGAACAGCGCGTTCATACCACCCGCGTCAACGGCGCCATCATCGCCGGCATCGGCCTCGTCGTTGGTGGCCTCGGCATCACCAATATCATGCTCGCCAGCATCGCCGACCGCATTCGCGAGATCGGCATCCGCCGTGCCGTCGGTGCCCGCGCCCGCGATATTTTTATTCAAGTCATGATGGAGTCCTTGATATTAGCCCTGATCGGGGGCATCCTCGGCCTGATGGTCGGCAACGGGTTGGTTTATATTCTCGATGAAGTGGCACGTGTTCCCACCCCCCCCATCCTCACTCCCGGTGCCGGAGTCTGGGCCATGACCTTCGCCATGGTCACCGGCTGCTTCGCCGGTCTCTATCCCGCCCTCAAAGCATCATTGCTCCGGCCCGTGGAAGCGCTTAAATTTGACTAACCACCCACCCATGAACACCGCCTCTTTCAACGACTACGTCCTGAATGCCTCCCACGAGGCCGGCTGGATCACCGACGAACAACAACAACTGGTATCCGATTTCCTCCAGCGCAGCCCCGGCGTCGCCGCGCTGGACTTTATGGTCGAGCAGCAGCTGCTCAACGAACAACGTGCCAAAACCCTTGCCGACCTCATCCGCCAGGCCGTCATCCAGCAGGGCGGCGACCCCGCCGAACTCGACCGCCCCGCCGCCGCTCCCAAAACAACGGCCCCGAACTCCGCCGACCCCCTTCGACCCGAAAACCTCCCCTCCGCCACCGTTCACGTCCAAGCCGCCGACTTCGACTTGAGCGTTCAGCAGGCCCATCTGCATGACTATCTCAAATACGCCGTCGAGATCGAGGCCTCCGACGTCCACCTCGGACCCGACTTTCCTCCCCTCCTTCGATATAATGGCGGCCTCATCCCCTTTCGTGAGGACTCCCCCAAACTCACCCCCGAACAGACCGAGGCTCTCGCCCGCGAATTTCTCACCGCGAAACAATGCGAGCGCGTCGAAGAGATGGGATCGGTCGATTTTTGTTACGAAGCTCCGGACCTTGCCCGCTTTCGTTCCAGCGTCGTGCGCCAGCGCCGCGGTTGGGAATCGGTCTTTCGTGTCATCAGCACCCGCGTCCGCACCATGGAGGAACTCGGCCTGCCCAAGGTGATGTATGAACTCATCAAATACCACAACGGCCTCATCCTCGTCACTGGATCGGTCGGCAGCGGGAAAACCACCACCCTCGCCGCGCTGGTAAATGAGATCAACAAGGAGCGCCGCGACCACATCATCACCCTTGAGGATCCCATCGAATACGTCTTTCAACCCTCCGGCTGCCAGATCACCCAACGCGAGGTTCATTCCCACACCGAATCCTTCAGTACCGCCCTGCGCGCTTCACTCCGTCAGGACCCCGACGTCATTATGGTCGGTGAAATGCGCGACCTGGAAACCATCTCCCTGGCCATCACCGCCTCGGAAACAGGCCACCTTGTGCTGGCCACGCTCCACACCAGCAACGCTTCCCGCACCATGCAGCGTCTCCTCGACGTCTTCCCTGTCGAGCAACAGGCCCAAATCCGCACCATGGTGAGCGAATCCATCCGCGGCATCGTCTGTCAGCAGCTCGTCCCCCGCCTTGATGGCAAGGGTCGTGTCCTCGCCCTCGAAATCATGACCAACACCCCCGCCATCGCCAACCTCATCCGCGAGGGCAAAAACTTCATGCTCCCCGGCCAGATGCAGATCGGCCGCCGCCAGGGCATGCGGCTCATGGACGACTCCCTGCTCGAACTCTTCAACCAGGGCCTCATCGCCGCCGACGAGACCTACGAACGCGCTGAAAACAAAAAGGTCATGGCCGCCGCACTCGCCGGTCGCACCCAATAACCCCACCACGCACCATGGCCAATCGTATCGATCAATTCTTTCACACTCTTGTGGACCAGGGCGGCTCCGACCTCCACCTCTCCCAAGGCCAACCCCCCAAATTCCGTCGTCACGGGGAAATGACCCCCATGCGTGACGAGCCGCTCGACCATGAAGAGATCGAGCAACTCCTCTCCGAAATCTGCCGCCCCCAGTCGTGGGAGAAATTCACCAAAACCGGCGACCTCGATTTCGCCTACGAGATGGATGAAAAGTCCCGTTTTCGCTGCAACTATCACCGCCACCTCCACGGCATCGGCGCCATCTTCCGGCTCATCCCCACCCGCATCCTCACCATCGAAGAACTCGGCCTGCCCTCCATCATCGAAAACTTCGGCGACCTCCGCTCCGGTCTTGTCCTGGTCACCGGTCCCAGCGGCTCCGGAAAATCCACCACACTGGCCGGCATCGTCGATTACATCAATCGCACCTACGCCCGCCACATCATCACCGTTGAGGAACCCATCGAGTTCGTCCACCAGAACAAAAGCTCGGTCATCACCCAGCGCGAGGTCCCCAGCGAAACCCCCTCCTTCTTCCGCCCTTCGCGAGGACGCCGATGTCGTCCTCGTCGGCGAAATGCGCGATCTGGAAACCATCTCTCTGGCGCTTACCGCCGCCGAGACCGGCCTGCTGGTCTTCGGCACTCTTCACACCAACAACGCCCAGAAGACCGTGGACCGCATCATCGACGCCTTTCCCGCCGAGCAGCAGGAACTCATCCGCACCATGCTTTCCACCTCCCTGCGCGGCGTTGTCGCCCAGCTCCTCCTCAAACGCTCCGACAACGGCGGCCGTATCGCCGTTAACGAAATCATGGTCGCCAACGCCGCTGTCGGCGCCATCATTCGCGAGGGCAACACCTTCAAACTCCGCGACGAAATTAAAACCCACCGCGCCGACGGCATGCAGCTCATGGACGACGCCATTGCCCACTACCTCCAACAGGGCATTGTCTCCGCCCAAGAGGCCTACATGAAGAGCATTGATAAAACCCGCTTCCTGCCCATGCTTGAGCAAGAACTGGCGCAACAGGGAAAGACCCCCCTCCCCCCGGGACTGTCCCATGCCTGATCCTGCGGACACCCTCCTGCGCGATACCGCTGCCGCCTGCGCCACCGGCACCCACCTCGACGACTCCGCCGTTCCCGCACTCGTCGAAGCTCTCCTCGCCGCCACCGTTCCCGCCGACTCCAAAGCCGCCTTTCTCCGCGCCCTCACCGCAAAAGGCGAAACCCCCGCCGAGCTGGCCGCCTTCGCCCGCGCCCTGCTCCCCCGAGCCGTCGATCCCGGCGTCCATGAAAGCTGGAACAACATCCCCCTCTTTGACTGCTGCGGCACCGGCGGCGGCGGACTCAACCTCGTCAACATCTCCACCGCCATCGTCTTCATTCTCGCGGCCGGCGGCGTTCCCGTAGTCAAACACGGCAACAAAGGCGTCACCAAAACATCCGGCAGTGCCGACGTCCTGGCCGCCCTCGGCATTCGTGCCGGCGGTCCGGACGACGTTCTTCCCTCCCTTGAAAAAATCGGCGCCGCTTTCCTCTTCGCCCCCGCTTTCCACCCCGCCTTCAAAGAAATCGCCCCTGTGCGCCAACAGCTCGCCAAAGAGGGCCGCCGCACCATCTTCAACCTCCTTGGCCCGTTGCTCAACCCCACCCGCCCCGCCACCCAGATAATGGGCGTGTTCAAGGCCGAATTCCTCGACCTCTTTCCCCCCGTCTTCGACCAGCTGGATCGCCGCCGCCATCTCACGGTCCTCGGTGTCGATCCCGCCGGTCACCCCCTCGGAGAGGCCTCCGTCTTCGGAACCACCCGTTGGTCCGGGCGTATCGAGGAACTCCCCGCCGCCGCCGCCATGGAGCCCCCGTTCCCTCTCATCGGACTGGAGGAACTCATGGTGGATTCCTCCACCAGCAGCGCCGCCATGATCGAGGACGGCCTGCGCGGGCGCGGCCCCGCCGCTCTGGCTCCCATGCTCGAATTCAACGCCGGTCTTGCGTTCTGGGTCCATGGCACCGACACCTCTCTTTCCGACGGCACCGCCCGTGCCCGCGAACTTCTCTCCTCCGGTGCCGCCGCCGCCAAACTCGATGCCTGGCGCTCCCTGTCGGTTTGATTTTTTAACAGGAAGACCGGATGTAACGCAAAGACGCTGAGACGCAAAGATCGCAGAGAACGGAAGACAGAAGTCGGCGGTATCCGTTTTGGAGTGCGGCGCTTTGATATGGCACAAGGAGTGTCCGGTGGTTCACATCCGACCACCTCCTATTCCTTTTGCTCTCCCCGTCCTTCGATTTATTTCGGATCGCCAGCGCCTAGATATAGGGCGAAGGACAGCGCGCTGGCATAATGGCCGTTTTCCAGCCGGTAGAGAATGCGGTTGCGCCCTTTGCGGAACGGGATGCGGCGAAAGCCCTCGTCGAACCGCCAGCCTTTCAACTCATAGGAGCTGATCCAGATGATCTCGTCGTTGACCCAGATGCGCGAGTTGTCGTCACTGCCGATCGCCACCCACAGATCAATGTCTTCGTCGAACCACAGTTCGGTATAGGCGTAGAATATCGCATACTCCCGGTCCTGCGGCGGCACGACAGCGATCCGGTCGCTTTTGTGGAACCGCCAGCCGACGAGTTTGTCGTCGATGCCGGGGTATTGGGCGTCGAGGTCGATAACGAATTCCGGGGGGAAGCGGCGGTCGATGTTGCTGCGTTGCGGATTGGGAAAGGGACCGATGATATACCAGGTGTTGACGTAGAGCCACGGGGCGGAGGGAGTCCGGTCGGCACCGGGGTGCTGATTGGTGACCACGCTGCGGCCCGGCAAGGATGCGGCGGGGTTGCGGCCCACCGGGGTGGGAACTTCCGCGATATTGCTCGGCTGGTAACCGGCTGTTTCCTCCCCGGCCCCCGCTCCGCCCGTGCCTTCTTTGTCGCTCGAGAGCGCGGATACCATGTCCCGCGCGCGG
>CAZTYG010000025.1:0-13354 GCA_964617445.1 uncultured Blastochloridaceae bacterium | reverse complement strand
CAGATATCAAAGAAATTGTACAGAACTTTGCTTGATCATTTGGATTTGGTATTATTGGCAGCGGCTCCCGTGCAGTTTCGGGAACGCCAGCGGCTTTTGGTCCTCAAAACCTCAGTTTATCTACAGCCGAGTTTCAAGGTCTGTCAGCGCCAGTCACGTTTCGGCTCTATTTTTATGCAACGGATATTGTTGGCACAGACTCGTGGAATAAGATCGGACGTGTGGACCTGATCACTTTAAATGGGAGTATCGCGGCAATCCCCGAGCCTTCCACCTACGCCCTTCTTGGGTTGGGTTTGGGGGCCATAGTCTGGCTGCGCCGCCGTAACCGACGTTCGGAGTGACTCCGACAGGTCGCAGACTGTAAATCCGACCGTTAGAGTAACGGCTTTAGCCGTTTTTGACTTCAACCATGCGCCTAGCGATGGCGCTCAAGCTAGCTTTCGGTCTCTGATTCCAACGGTGAGCGAACAATTCAACACTTCTGGTTTGGCTCCCCAACTCTACGATGAGAGTGATGCATGCCTAGACTTGATTACAAGCCCGATGTATTCTGAGCGATCATGAGAATACGTGGAGTCCAGACGATCATGAAAAATGCCCTCAAGAAAACTGGATTAGCTTCTGCAACCCTCTGCGCCTTGGCCCTCACCGGTGCAACCGCATCCGCTCAGACGATCATTTATTCCGATGATTTCACCAGCTTGACGACGGCTGTGGACATTCCAAATAATTGGCAAACGTTAAATGGCAGCTTGGTCCCAAGCACTTCGCAGGCTTGGTCATCGGCAGGATACGTTTCTCTGGTCGGAAATACTTACGTCAGCGCGATCACCGCCAATCGATCAGCTTTTCTTCCTTTCGTGCCCGAAAACGATCTGGTTTACACTTACACCGCCAGATTGGGCCATACTGGCGGGTCCGATACCTCGTGGGCAGGCATGTCTTTTAATGCAACTGCAACCCCGGACCCTGGAGGTAACTTTGTCAATAATAACGGCCTGGGGGCGGTGGTTTTGCGTCAAAATGGATCCATCCAGTGGTGGGCGGGTCCGGCAAATACTGGCAATACAGTGAACCCAACGCTCGCGAGTTTGGGGATCACTTACAACCCGAACACGTTTTACGATTTTCAGTTGGTGCTCGATACACGCCCAACCCAATGGACCCTTGACCTCTCCGTGAATAACGTAGCTGTTGACCTCAATGGAAGCTCGAGCGGGACGAGTCACCAGTTCAGCACGAATCCGACCATCCAATGGATTCAGTTGACCAACAGCGCGACGACAGCGATTTTCGACAGCGTTGAATTGAGTTCGATCCCGGAGCCTTCCACCTACGCCCTTCTTGGATTGGGTTTGGGGGCCATAGTCTGGCTGCGCCGCCGTAACCGACGTTCGGAGTGACCACGACAGGTCGCAGACTGTAAATCCGACCCGTCCCCGCATCTCAAAGAACACAATGCAAGTTATTGTGTTTTTCTGTGATTCGAATAATCTTCCGCTCCGATGCACTCTCCTTACGGTCATTTTTCAAGCGAAGGCGAAACATACGTCATCACCTCGCCGGACACTCCACGCCCGTGGGTGAATTTCCTGACCAATGGCCGCTACGCCGCCCTTTGTTCGCACCGGGGCGGAGGCTTCAGTTTCCATCTGGATCACCGGTATCATTCCATCCTTCGGCGAGGGTCGCAGATCACCTACGAAGATATGCCGGGCCGTCTCATTTACATCAAAGACCTCGATTCCGGAGAATTGTGGACGGCCAACGTCACCCCGTTCGGCACCTTCACCCGCTTCGAGGCCCGGCACACAGCGGGCAGCACGGAGATCGACTCAGAATACTCAGGTATCGCCTCCTCGCTCCGCCTTTTTGTTCCTTGGAATGTGGATGCGGAAATCTGGAGGCTGGCCCTCACCAACCAGAGTGATCGTCCCCGGCGACTCGCCGTGACCGCGCTGGCGGAGTTTGTTCTTGGCAATGTTTCACTCGAGGACCACGAGGCGGCGTTCATGGCCTTGTTCAATGATTCGGCGTCCGGTCCCCGTCACTTGGAATTTGTTAAAAATTGGTGGCATCCGCATTTTGGTTGGTCGGAAGAAAACGGCACATGGCAACACCGGGCCGTTTTTTCATCGGTGCTGCCGTTTTCCTCCGCCATGACCGACCGCGAGGCGTTCTTTGGACCGTTTCGCAATCACTCCCGCCCGCGAGCGCTGGAGGCGGACGCCCTTCCGGCCGGGGCCGCCACCGGACAGCCGCTGGCGGGAGCGATGCAATGGATCATCGAGCTCGCCCCCGGTGCCGTTTGGTCCAACGACCTCTCGATCACCCTGATCCCCCGCGCGGCGAGGCCGCAGGACGATCCGGTGGTGGCACGCCTGCAAACCGCCGGTGAGGCTGACTGTCTGTGGGAGGAGACCCGCGCGGCATGGGCGGAACTCTTCGACCGCGTGCGAATCGAGACACCCGATCCGGAAGTCAACCGGGTGGTCAACCATTGGGCCAAGCTGCAGACCTTTGTGACTTTCAGCCACGGGCGCGGCCCCTCCTACTACCACAAAGGCCAATACCGGGGAATGCGTGACGCCTGCCAGGACACCTTCGGCATGAACATTCTCGCACCCGATCGGACCCGCGAAAACATCATGCGCATCGCCTCATTCTTCTTTCGCGACGGACGCAGTGCCGGCGGATGCAATCTGATCGGACTGCCGGAGGGCCCCGCCGACAAAGCCGATCTCCCGCTCTGGATCATTCTGACGGTGGCCGACTACCTGCGGGAGACCGGGGATACATCCGTGTTGGACGAAGTGCTTCCGCTGCTCGACGGCGGGCAATCCACCGTGTTGGAAAAAATGCAGGCAGGCGTGGACCGCATGCTCGACCAACGCGGCCCGCATGGACTGCCACTCATCGGCAAAGGCGACTGGAACGACGCGGCCAACGCCATCGGCGCGGGTGGAAAAGGCGAGAGTGTCTGGCTGGCGCAATTCCTGATTTTTATCATCGGCGAGCTGGCTCCCATTCTCGAATCACGCGGGCAGGAGGACGCCGCGGCCCAACACCGCGCCCGGTCGGCCGAGTTGCATTCCATTATCAACGAACAATGCTGGGACGGCGAGTGGTTCACCCGCGCTTTCAAAGACGACGGCACCGCCGTGGGTGTGAGGGGCCAGAAAGAAGGATTCCTCTGGATCAACTCCCAGACCTGGGCGGTGCTGTCAGACTGCGCGGAACCCGCCCGCTTGAATGCCTGCATGGATGCGGTGGAAAAGCATCTCGGCACCGCGCACGGCCTGATGAACCTGGGCCCGGCCTACAGCAAAATCGATGAAAGCATCGGCATCATCACCCGTTTCCGTCCCGGTTGGAAAGAGAACGCCGGCGTATTTTCCCATGCCAGCGCTTTCAACATCGTGGCCCGTGCCCGGCTCGGACGCGGGGCCGATGCCGTGGACCTGTTCCAACGACTGCTTCCCGGCGGCAAAGATTCCGACCTATACAAAATGGAGCCTTATATTTTCTCCCAGTTCGTGGCCGGCATCGACGACCCTGGTTCACACGGCCAAGGAGCCTTTCACTGGCTCACCGGAACCGCCGCCTGGATGCTGCGTGCCATGACCGATCACATCATCGGCGTCCGTGCGGAGGAAGGCGGTCTGCGCATTGATCCCGCCGTGTCACCCGAATGGAAGGCGTTTTCCATGCGTCGGGTCTTCCGCGGCGTGGTTTACGAGATTTATTTCCGCAATCCCGACGGCGTGGAACACGGGGTGCGTTCCCTACTGCTCAACGGCTCTGCCCTGTCCGGAAATCTCGTCCCAATCCAGCCGCATGGTTCGGAAAACCGCGTGGATGTGGTGTTAGGCTCATCGGAAGAACCCAACGCTTAAACCACAGTCCGAATGTTAGAGGCCGTCTGCTCGCAACTCGCAGGAGTCACGACATTCGGAAACATCGTCTGAACAGTGGCGCGCTGCAGTCCACCCGCCACATCACGGCGTCACGCGAACGTTGGTGATATCCCCGATTTCCGCCGCCAATCGGGCCGTGGTCCCGTCCCACTCCAAAAGCGTTCCCTCGTTGATTCGGATCGGAGGGACGTTTCCATTATTGGTCAGCGTGACATGATGGAGACGAACACGTCCGAAACGGCGGATATCCAACACCTCCTGTCCCGCGTGATCGGGATGCAAGCTGATGGAGACATTCTCCAGGTCCAAATCGAAAAGACGCTCCGTATCTCCCAGGACCCGGACCGGCTGTTCGACGCGGGTGGCGGTGACATTGACAAACCGCAGGCGCTTGGCCGGTTGCCCGGTCTGCCACAGTCCGCGTTCATGATTGTAGGCATAGACCGACCTCACCCCGTCCATGGTGCAGTTTTCTACCAGCCAATCATCGCTGGGAATTTTCGGTTTGCGGTCGCGGGGTGAAAAATGGACGAATGCGGCCAACATGTTGTGGCGGGGAGCGCCCTTGCGGACACTGACTTTGTGCGGATGCTCTCCCGGCCCCTGGAACACGCAGTCGCGCACCACGAAATGTTTCACTCCGAGACGAAATGCATTACAGGAAGAATTGAAGCGGCTGCCGACTACCGTGACATGGGTGTTGTCCGTCCCGGCCACACAGTCGTCACCGGTGCGAAAATCACAGTCGGTGATCGTAACATGGCTGCCATTCTGAATGTGCACGCCATCATGACCGCCCAGGATGGTCACCCGATGGAACACCGCATTTTCCACGGTCCGGCACAGCACGGCGTAGTTGCCTGAATGCTGAATGGTCAAATTCTCCATCCGAATATCGGAGGCGTTCTCGAAAAAGAAAGTATGCGGACCGCGAAAGCCCTCTTCCCCGCCCTCCCGGGTGACTCCGGAACCGTCGATCACCGCCGGCCCGGAGATGCGCACACCGCGCACTTTGTCGCCACGAAACATGGCGTCGCCCCAGCTTCCGCTACCGTAATCCGCCCACGCGCCGCTGCCTGCCAACACCGCCCCTTCCCGCAACTCAATATGGACATGATCGCGGAGATGCAGCGCTCCGGTGACATATCGTCCGGCGGGAAATACCACCGAGCCTCCACCGGCCTTCGCCGCGTTATCAATCGCTTCCTGAATCCTCGCGGTCTGCGCGGCCACATCGCCGTCGGGATGTTGCTGTATTTCAATTTTCATCGCATTTCCAGCGGAGGACGCGACCACCGCGTTTTCCGGAAGCAGAAAGGCGAGCAAGCAAAGAGCTGTGCAGTGAACCGGTATGGTCTTCATTCCAGCACGAGGTGTCCGAAGCGATCCACTCCGCCTGTTGCAAGAATCCCATCAAACCAGCGCAGCGCGCGGACACGTCCCCCTTCTTTATCGCTTTCATTGACCACCACAGCCGCTCGGATGGAGGTGCCTGCTTCATAGTTTATCCCCAAAGCTTCAAACGGAAGGTACAACTCATAGTATGTGGTTGTACCCTCACGGCTGACCTTGAAGGGAGTTTGGAGTTCTTTACCCGCCATTCCGGCAAAGGAAGAAACCCAGCACCAGCTTGTGCCCGATCCCGCCTCACTGAGGCCTACCTGAGTCGTCTTTCCTCCGGAAGAAATCGCCACCTGGATGCTGTCACCATTCCACAATCCCTGTCCGGGTTGACCCGGAACATGAGCCTGATCCTTGACCGTGGCCGAAAAATACAGGCCTTTGCCATCATGCGCCCATTGCAGGGTGGCGGAGAGGTCGCCCTCTCCTGCCCAATACGCAGTGGAAGGGTCGAAGGACAAATCATGCACATCGCTTTCTTTGTCCAATACGATCCTCATGGCTCCCGGGATGTTCTTGGGTTTGCCATCCAAAGGAATGGGCCCGCCTTTGGGCACCATATGGGCGGCCACCACGGTAAGAGGCAGCACTTCATTGTGAAGGCCTGCTTCCGCGCTACTGACGCGCAGACTGTAGCCGTGAGAACCCCAGTCCAGTGTGGCGGGAAGTGTCACCGACGCTTCCACCCTGGCCGTGCTTTCGATGGCGATGGAGGTGGTTTCCGTATGGACTACTTTGCCTTCCGGGTCCAACACCTCGACTTGGACCTTGACGGGTTGTTTCCAAATATTCTTAAAGGTGAGCGGAATGACAAGCATCTCTCCGGGCGTGCCGTTCACCGAGCGATTGTATGCCAGGTATTCGACTTTTCCCGCGGGCTGAATTTCCACACCTGCGGCGTGGTTTAGATATAGCGGGTATCCGCGCACCTGGAGATTGATGCGTCCATTGACCGGAGCCAGCGTTTCGGTCCGTCCGAACATATCGGTTACGTTCACCTCCCCGGATGCCGACAGTGGTTGGATAAACTGCGCCCCCCGCTCCTGCGGCCAAACCAACCAGACTGAATCCCCGCCTTCTTTTGTGAATTGCAGGCTCATGATACGGGAATCCAGGCGAACCTCCCCTTTGCTCTCTGTGTTGGAGAGTTGGCGGATCAATTCATTGTATGCCTGACCGGATGATTTGAGCCGCTGCCGGTAATTGATCAGTCCCCAGTTTTCACCGCCGAGATACCCTCCCTGGGGGTCATAGGTGTCCGTGGTGGTGAACCAGATGTAGAAGAGGGAGTTGTTTTGGGCTTTGGCCCAGCCGATTTTCTTGACCAAGGTATCCGCCTGCTGGAGCCAGCGAACCGGATCGGACCCGCTCGGTTCCCCGGCTTCCGAATTACCAAGCAGGGCTTTGTCCGGCGCGCGCCCACCTTCTTTGAGCCATGTTTCCACCTGGCGATGACGACTGATGTAGTTGTCCAGTGGACCATGAGCGTGCCAGATCGCGACATCGGTTTCTTTCGCCAATTCCCGGTACATCCGGGGATTGAAGTCCTTTTTCTCCCTGCCGTGTTGCACGGTGTTGCCACCAGTGCCGATTTTCACTCCGGGGATGACTTCGCGGAACGCGCGCCGGAAGACTTCGTGCATCTTGAGGTATTCGTCGATCTCGGGATTGAATTCGAAGTCGGGCAGGTCCGGCTCATTATAAAACTCCACCGAAATGATTCGATCCGCATGGGGAAGATATTTTTCACGGGCTTCTTTTTTCACCCATTCGTAGTAGGCATCATAATCCTTCGGCGCACCTTTATGGGTGTTCTCCTCGCCAGGTTTGCGCAGATGCGGCGGCATGGTTCCAAAGCCGGCTGCCGCCAAGATGTTGCCTGTTTTCATCCAATCATGATTGGGCGCCGCGGTCCGATAGGCATCCAGACCCAGCGGAATGACCACTTCTCTGAATACAAATTCGTTCTCCGGCGTGGCCAGCCAGTCGCCGGGATGCATGGATCCAAACCACATGGGCGAGGTATTGAGACGACCGCCGTTGAGTCGGGTCACCGCAACGGGATCGAGATGGGTCACCTCCATGCCGGGTGCCCGCACGCTGAGGCGTGCCAGATAATGTCCGGCCCCGGCGTTGCCGAAATCAACGGGGACATCCACATGACCGTGGGCGGGCAGCGTGACCTGCTGTTTGCGCTCGACCACGGGTTTTTGAAAGTGGGGGTCGAAACTGGAATGGAGAGCCGCTTCGAGCGGAATGGTCACTTTCCGGTCCAGCGCGTTGCGCACCCGGTAGGTGACCACCAGCGGGCGTTCGGGATCATAGACCATGCCCTCATAGATGCGTTTGATCTGAATTCGTTTGGTGCGGTCCACCGAACCCACCAAGGTGATATTGTCCAGCAGGACGTCGCCCTTGCCACCGGCTGTGCCATTCAAAAAGATGTGTTCGACGCGGAAAGGCAGGGTCAGATTGGGAAGATACGGCACGCCGGCCACGTCGATACGAATGACGTATTCTTTCCATTCCTCCCCCTGCAGTTCGACTCCGGGCGTGCGAAATTTTTGGCCCTTGGCATCCAGCAACTCAAAATCAATGGTGCATCGATAGCCCTGAGGATTGGCCTGGAAGCGGATTTCCTCGATGATGGCCTCATCGGCGGCAACGGTACCACGCTTGGCCCAGAGACGCTTCGGTTCCGGGTTGTCCTTGAACCAATATCGGAATTGGCCAACCCCATCGCCTTCGTAAGCCTGTTCCGGAGAATGCAGGCCGCTGAGCCATAGATTGGCTCCATACATACGTTCTCCTTCGGGCTGGGCGGTATTCACCCCCCATGTGCGCCAACTACCGAAATCCTCGAAGTCCTCGACGACATAATGCATGACGGTATCGCCCGGATCATCCACCAGAACGACTCCCTCGATCCCTGAGAGAATAAAGGCCCGTCTTGGTCCGCCGATTTTTTGCCTGGTGACACGGAGCTCCAAGCCGTGGACCAGGTCCAAAGACTTGGGAAAACGTTTTTCCCCGGCGGATCCCCCGGTGAACGTTCCGGCCCGTGTGTCGTACTTTTGATCGCCCGTGGTATCGGCCCAAATCTCCATCGTCTCCCAAACGTAATTTCCATAGGGATCACTGCGTCCGAGCACCAACCCGGCCAGATCGGCTTGGGGGCGGGGGAAGGTCAAAAATAGAGAGGACGATTTGCCCTCCACAGCGGTGCCTTGCTTGGGCTGCATCATCGTGCTCGGATCGCCATCCAGAAGCACTTCGGGTCCTTTGCCTTCTTCGGTGGCAAAATCCGCCCGGATGGTCACGCCTTCGGGCATTTTGCGGGTGAAAAACAGCTTTTTATGGGCATGGGGGGTGGCTTCAACCAAGGGCATCGCCGTCGATTTCAAAAGCTGCATGGCGTTCATCTGAAAGGCCCGCTTCAGTGCCTTGGAACTTTGCCGGACCACCCGGATTTCCAATCCGTGTACTTTTTCCAGCCGACCGTCGAAGAGATGACGGCCCGCGCTTTGCGCGCCGGGACCGAGTCCTTGGGCACCTCCGAGTTTGGTATCGAAACGGCCGTCGCCGTTGGAATCGGCCCAGAATTCCATTTCGATGGGATAGTAGTTATGATTGGGATCAGAATCTCCGGTCTCCACACCACCCAGGCCGGACAGGGGTTCTGAAAAGCGCACAAAGATGGAAACGGGGGTGGTTTCGGAAGGAGCTGTGTTGCCTCCCCCGATCATGCTGGTGGAGGAATCCCCATCAAAAAGGTTTTCCGGCCCCCGCCCCTGCTCCGTGGCGAAGGAGGCAGAAATTTTCGTGCCCGGCGGCAGAGGCAGAATCTCCGCAGCCCGCGACCACGGCTGGGCACTGAGCAAGAGTAGTGCGGATAAAAGCCAGCTACTGGGAGTTCCCCACAAACCCACAGCCCGCGTGAAATGAAATACTGACAATGAGCACATGAAGAACATCTTGGCAGTTCTCACCAGGGATGACAAGTATTTGCGTCGTGGTGTTTCATTGTTATTTTCGAAATCGCTTTCCACAACGATTTCACAGTTGCCCTCAGTGAAGATTTTTGACTCGAGGCCAAAAATATCGTCGAACTATCCTCTGGACAATAACTGTACAACGGCTCTAAACTGCCGAAACAGTGTTACTATTATGAACAAGCCCATCGAATCCATTCCACAGTCCCGTGCCCGACGATCCACCAGCAAGCGCGCCCAGATCCGAGAATACATTCTTAGCTTGATTGATACCGAAGAATACCAATCAGGCCGATTGTTACCGACCTTGCGTCAAATCGCGCAGGAGTTCAATACCAGCGTGACACCGGTGATCCAGGCCATGCGCGAATTCGAAAGAGAAGGAATCATCGAGATGGTCCAGGGCCAGGGCTGCCGGGTTCGCAACTTTGTCCGTAAAGACGGAGAAATCATCGCCCGCCCCATCGTGGATGTCATCGGCATCAGCGAACCTCTCGATGCACGCACGCGACGCCATACGATCGCCGGCCTTCAGCTGGGCATCCTGCAAACCCTGGGGACCACATCCGACCTCAAAAGCACGGTCATTGCCATCCCGCATAATGATGCCAACGCTCTGGACGGAGCATTGCGTGACATCATCCAACAGAGACCGGACGGGCTGACGGTGGGACCGGTTGGTGAAATCAGCGATCCCCAGATATCCCGGTTGCAACAGATCAGGATCGCCGGCACCCATGTCGTGCTATTCGCCGCGTCCCATGAAGTCGCCACGTTTGACGCTATTGTTTCCGACTTCCGCCTCGGCCAGCGCCTGCTGACCGAGCACCTCCTCAAGAAGGGCCATCGTGAATTGCTGCGTTTCCGTTTCAGCGACAGGACGTATTATGAAAAGCTCAAGCAAAAGGGGTTTGCCGATGCGCTGCAGGATGGCGGATTCCCCGAAGGCACGGACCTGAAATGGACGCTGGAACTGGTGGACCCGCCCGCCAACCAGGTGCTGGACCTGAATGCGAAACGACTGGAACAAACCACCGGGGCTCTGGCCATCGCCTTCAGCCAGCGTCCGATCACCGCCATCATGGCCGCCAATGATCATCGCGCCGCGGAAGTAATGGCCGCCCTCGAAATTCTGGGTAAAACCGGCATTGAAGTCACCGGTTACGACGGATTCTGGAACGAGCTGCACGGTCAAATCAGTGCTGACTACGGGGCGGATATCGCGAATCGACAGTCCCCTGTGAGTGTGGATACCCAACTTGTCCAATGCGGCAGCCATATGGCCACTCTTCTCATTGAACGGGTGCGCGGCACTCTCACCGACCCGCAACCCCAGCGGATCACCGTGCCGCAATCATTGATTTTGCCTTGAGTGCCAGCCCGGATAGATCCATACAACATGATGATGAAATAACATACTTGCGCATCCACCATCCTGCTTCAAAATGTCGTTTGAGTTTTGCACCCGGTCCCGTTCCCACTCAAAACAGCCGCCCACTA
Organism: uncultured Blastochloridaceae bacterium; assembly: GCA_964617445.1. Classification (GTDB taxonomy): domain Bacteria; phylum Verrucomicrobiota; class Verrucomicrobiia; order Methylacidiphilales; family CAZTYG01; genus CAZTYG01. The sequence continues at coordinate 2,541 of CAZTYG010000025.1, read as the reverse complement.
CGCCCACTACGCCTAAACGATGCGTATTACACCGGCCAGCCACCAATAAAGAAAAACGCCCATGATGCCTATCGATTTCTTCCTTGCCGAAACAATCACCATTCAGGTCGACTGGTTCGAGCAACTCGCAAAAGGTGGTTGGGTGGTCGTGGTTCAGGGCCTGTTGGTGGTGGCCATGGTGGCCATGGCGGTGGAGCGCACCCTCACCCTCAGAGCACGTAACTTCGTTCCCGGCAACCTGATCAATGGCGTGCTCGCGGCCAGCCGTCAGGGAAATTATGACCATGCTCTGGACCTGTGCCGCCAGAATCCCAGCACGCTTTCCGAATCGGTGGTATTCGCTCTGGAACACCGTGAGAGTGAAGCGGCATCCCTGAGCGAAGGAATGCAGGATATCGCCCAGCGCGGCATTGACGCCGAATATGAAAAGCTGGCGGGCCTCTCGCTGATCGCGGCATCGGCACCATTGCTGGGACTGTTGGGCACCATGATCGGCATGATCGAATCCTTCCAACTGGTGGCCCTCTTCGGCGACGAGGGCGGTGCCTCGTTGCTGGCCGACTCCATCGCCAAGGCGCTGATCACCACCGCGGTGGGGCTGATCATCGCATTACCAGCGCTCTTTCTTCACCATCTTTTCAAACGCAAAATCCAGATTCTGGCGCGGCTGTTGGAGGCCGATCTGGGCACACTGCATCGCGAATGGTTCTTGCGCCGATGGGAGGGGCGGGTGGACGACCCGGCAGCCCATCATGAGACAGCGGAAAGAATCCCAACAGGAACGGACCATGAGGCTGCGGACCCAAGCGCGCAATGACCATCCTTCGGTGCCTTTGACGCCGCTGATCGACTGCGTTTTTCTGCTGATCGTTTTTTTCCTGGTCACCAGCATGTTCAAACGCTGGGAAATGATCGTCCCGCTGCGCCTGCCGGATTTCACCTCCAGTCTGTCGGAAACCGCGGAGGACCAAAGCATTCTGCTGGGGATGGGACGGGACGGCGCATTCATGCTCGGCTCGCGTGAAATGAAGGGGACAGAACCGGTGGTCGCCTATTCCCGTATCAACGACTTGAACGAGTTTTTGCAGGGACTTGCGCAAGAACGCGGGATGGAGGTGGATTTGGTTTTGTTGATCGATAGGGATGTGCCCATGCAACAACTCATCCGCGTGGTGGATGAGATCAAGCTGACCGGATTCCAGAACGTCACCGTCCAGACACGAGAGCGCCGCCCATGAAATTGAGACCGATCGAGGATCATCCACCGGATGTGCCGATGACGCCGCTGATTGACGCGGTGTTCCTGCTGCTGATTTTCTTTCTGGTTGCCACCATGATCAAAAAAGAGAACAAGGACGTGGACATCCTTTTGCCCGAGTCCCGATCGGCGGAGAAACTGCGTCCGGACGATGAGCGGTTTGTCGTGGCCATTGACGCCCGGGGAGCGGTCTATATCGAAGGCGCGCCGGCGACCCTGAACATGCTGCACGAGCGGTTGCGGTGGCTGGCCCAGACGTCTCCCGAACGCCAGGTCCGGCTCGATATCGACCAAAACACTCCCGCCCATGCCGTGGTCGAAGTGGTCAATATCTGTCAATTCCGGGGCCTTAACAATGTGGGCATACGCACCTATGATGAAAATTATGGCCGCCGTTGAACCAATCTCCGTCCCTTTCCCGGGGGTGGTGCTTGCCTGTCTTCTGGCGGGCATGGCCACCGCCAACCCTCTTTCCGCCTCCCCGGCACCATCGTCCGCCGACACCATCCTCGAGGTGCGTTACCATGGCCCGAACGCCATTGTGGACGAGGCCTCCTTCCAACGTGCCTTTGCGGTGAACGAGGTGGCAACCAATCAATGGAGACTGGGCCGGGCGGGCATCGGCGGTGCGGGGGCCGCCACTTCCCCGGTCGGGCAAAACACCACCGCCGTACACCGCAGCGGATTTCCCGGATTCACCAAGTTTCAACACATCACCCTCACCCAGGACGTCCAGTTGGCGATGCGATGGTCCGGAGACAGCCCCCAATCCATTTCATTCCGGACTTTCCTCACCACCGAAGCCGATCCGGCCGGGACGTCGTACTCGCTGCGGATCCTCGACGAGCGCGAGTACTACGTCGTGCACCCCGACGGGTCCTACCTCGACGACGCGGGGACCGGCAACGTCGTCGACGCTCATTCGCCGCAGTCGCGCCGTTCCAGGCCGAACTCCAGTCACACTCGCCAGTGTACGCAGTTCGGTTGGCACCCAAGTCAAGAACTGACGGCGCTCTGCTAGGTTAGGAACATCGGCGTCGCGGGGAGGCATTTCCCCATCCCGCACACGGCGCAAGATTTCCGACCAGCGTTTGCGGCTGCCTGCCATCGCTGCGACATTGTCAAAGCGACTTAAGTCCAAGCCTGCTTCCGCCTCATTGCCAGTATGACAATCGAGGCAGTATCGCGCTACAAACTCAAGACCGGTGTGCTTGGGCGGTGCAGGGGGACGTACAAGCTGAACCGTAGACTGAGCGGGCGAGTCTTGTGCATCAAGCCGCTGG
>CAZTYG010000024.1:11470-13524 GCA_964617445.1 uncultured Blastochloridaceae bacterium | reverse complement strand
CCAAAGCCACCACCAGCTTCGCCGGCATCATTCAGAAGGCCTCCCCCAGTGTCGTCAGCGTCCGCACGAGCCGCACCATCAGCATGCGTCGCGGTGGCGGTGACTTTCCTTTCAACGACCCGCTCTTCCGCCGCTTCTTCGGCGAAGCACCGGAAGGCGATCCCGCTCCCCAAGAGCGCCAACAACCAGGACTCGGCTCCGGCGTCATCATCAGCATGGATGGCTATATTCTTACCAACAACCACGTTATCGACGGTGTGGATGAGATCATCGTCGAAATGCAGGAAAACGGCGGCGGAACCCGCGAGATGAAAGCCGCCGTGGTCGGTGCCGATCCCCGCTCGGACCTCGCCGTGCTCAAAGTCGATGCCGAAAATCTCCCCGCCGTGACCCTCGGCAATAGCGACCACATCGAGGTCGGCGATGTGGTCCTCGCCATCGGCAATCCCTTCGGCATCGGTCAGACTGTCACCATGGGCATTGTCAGCGCCACCGGCCGCAACATCGGCGTCACCCGCGGCGGCTATGAGAACTTCATCCAGACCGACGCTTCCATCAACCGCGGCAACTCCGGTGGCGCCTTGGTGGACGCCGAGGGCCGCCTCGTCGGTGTCAACACCGCCATTATCAGCCCCAGCGGCGGCAACCTCGGAATCGGCTTCGCCATTCCCATCAACATGGCCCGCTCCGTCATGCAGCAAATCATTGAGACCGGCACCGTCAGCCGCGGTTACCTCGGCGTCATGATCGAACCCGTTTCCAAGGACATGGCCGAACTTGAAGGCCTGCCCGCCGCTACCGGCGTCATCATCACCAACGTCGAAAAAGGCTTTGCCGCCGAACAAGCCGGACTCCAACGCGGCGACATCATTTTGGAATTCAACGGCCAGACCCTGCGCGACTTACATGACCTCCGTCTTAAAGTTGCTTCCGAGGTCCCCGGTGCCGAGATCACGCTCAAAATCCGCCGCAGTGGCAAGAACATCGATAAAAAAGTCGTCCTCTCCAGGCTTCCCGACGAAACCGGCGAGGCCGCCGCACCCGAAGCCCCGCCCGAAGCCGACCCTGAATCCGACACCATCCTCGGCGGCATCGAAATCCGCGATATCGACAGCGCCGCGCGCCAGCGCAACAACATTCCCGCCGAAGTCAACGGTGTGCTGGTCACTCGTGTCGCTCCCGATTCCCCCGCCTCCCGCGCCGAAATCCGGCCCGGCATGGTCCTGCTAGAAATTGGTTCCGCTGAAATCGCATCCACCAAAGAAGCCCGCGACGCCGCCCGTGCCCTGCGCGCGGACATGGCGCGGATACTGATCTGGGAACGAGGTGCGTTCCGCTATATCGTATTGCGCGGTCTGGCGAAATAAACGCCGCCAACCGTGAAGGCAGGTTCATGGGGAATCAGGGCGGGTGGATTGATGCAGCGCGCTGCTAGGGAAGCACGCTCAGCGCGTCAAATCCTGCAATCGTGCGCCGAACTCCCGGGCGAATGCCACCAACAGGCTGCGGCTTTCATTCTGACCTGGCAGGGATTCCAGTGCGCGCGCCGCGCGGTCCAGTAGTTCTTGGGCTTTGCGCACCGCATACACATGTCCCCCGGCTTCCACCACCCGGGCGCGTAGCTGCTCCGGGTCCGGTCCGCCTCCATGCAGCAGTGTCCGGGTCAGTTCCTCCAGCCCGCCGCTGTCGAGTTGCTGGATCAAGTGCAATACCGGCAGTGTCAATTTGCCCTTTTGCAGATCGGTTCCAAGCGTCTTGCCGGATTTTTCCTCGGTGCCGAACAAGTCCAGACAATCGTCATAAATCTGATAGGCCGTGCCCACCGCCTCCCCGTAAAGACGCAGTGCCTCCGCAGTCTCGGCGGGGGCGCCATTGACGCGAGCCGCTAGCAGCGTCGAAACCCGGAACAGCGCCGCAGTCTTCATGCCGATGATTCGCAGATATTCGGAGACCGGTAGTTTGAGATCATAACGACGCTGGGTCTGAAGAATTTCCCCGGTGCACACTTCGTTGGCCGCGTCGGCGATCTGCGCTGCTGCAGCAGCCCCGGGCGC
>CAZTYG010000024.1:0-11460 GCA_964617445.1 uncultured Blastochloridaceae bacterium | reverse complement strand
ACTTCAGGGCATGCGCGAAGAGGCAGTCACCCAACAGTACCGAAATCTCGGTGCCCCACTTGGCGTTCATCGTCGGGCGCGCCCGGCGTAACTCGGCCTGGTCCAGCACATCATCGTGGATCAACGACGCCAGGTGGATCAACTCCACCACCACCGCCAGATCGATGTGCTCTTCGCGCACTCCGCCGGAAGCGCCCGCCGCCAAGAGGACCATGGCCGGGCGCAGGCGTTTGCCCCCAGTTTCCGATGCGTATTCCACATAACCGGTGATGCCCGGATCGAAAGCCTCGGCCTGCTGGCGGATGCGCAGGTCCACGCGGTCCAACTCGTTGCGCACCGGGGCAAGAAAACGTTCGGTGGCGAAACGGCGCATTCCGCCTGCCCGCTTCGGGGCCACCTTTCCTTCTCCGGGGGTAACTGACATCAAAACAAACTAACCCGCATATCATGCTCCGCAAGCCAAGCGTGGAGCTGCCCGACTCTAGGAATTGAATAGACTTGCGCGGCCCCGCCACCTCGGCATTAATACGGGGATGCGTTCCACCCTCCCGCTCGTCGTCGCCGCTTGCGCGCTGGCCCTGTTTTTCACCTCCTGCGGCGGTAAAGACCGTGAACTTCTGCGCGAGATCGACGGCCTCATGGAAACCCGCAGCTATGACCAGGCCCTGAGTCTCCTCCAGCGCTCCCTGCGCGAGGACCCCCAGAACAAACGCCTGCTGCGCAAGCAGGTCCTGCTCTTCCTAAAAACCGAGCAAGTCTCCTATGCCATCGCTGCCCACCGCAAACTGCAGGAGGCCAGCCCCGACGATCCGTTCCTTTACAACTCCTTCAAGGACAAGGACCCCGTGGTCCGGGTCACCGCAGCCAAAGCCATGGGCCTCATGAAAGACCCCCGATCCATCGACGTCCTGCTCAAGGGAGCTGACGACCCGGAACGTAATGTCCGCCAAGCCGTTGTCCTCGCACTTGGTGATATCAAAGACCCCCGTGCCATCCCCGTCCTCACCTCCGCCCTCGGTGATTCCTATTGGTTCGTCCGGGCCGAGGCCGCCCAAGCATTGGGCAAAGTCGGCGACGCCTCCTCCGCCACCAAACTTTTCGAATTGCTGGCCGACTCCGACAACTACGTCCGCCAGAATGCCCGCAAAGCCCTTCAGGAACTTGCCACCGAGGAGAACAAACCCGCATACATCCGCGAACTCAGCAGTACCGATCCCAACACTGCCATCATGGCCGCCGTAGCTCTCGCCCAAGCCGGCCACGCCGAGGGGCTCGATCTTCTCAACCGCACCCTCACCGCAGGCCAGTATCCGGATATTCCCGACATCATTCGTGCCCAAGTCCGCCTCCGCGACCCCTCCTCCCTGCCTTCCATTCGCGGCGTTCTTGACCACGAAAACCACCAGTTGCGGGCGTTGGCCATCCTTGCCCTGGGCGAATTCCGTGACCAGGAATCTGTCCCCCGGCTCCGCGCCATCGCCACCAACACTTCCGAGCCGGGCAACGTCAAAACCGCCAGCCTCGTCGCCCTGAACAAAATCACCAGCGGCCGCTGAGGCAACATCGCTTGGGCTGGGCAAGCCCGGCGCTGGCAGCCGTCCATAGCTGCCATCTTTGCCTTTGCGTGGCGACGGCTTTGCGGTTTACTATCCGGCCCTATGACTTCCCAGGACATTCGCCGCAGCTTTCTCGACTTTTTCAGGGAAAAACAGCACACCATCGTGCCCTCGTCCAGCTTGATGCCGGACTCCCCCGGTCTGTTGTTCACCAATGCGGGGATGAACCAGTTTGTGCCGATCTTTCTCAACGAGACGCCGTGTTCCTATCACCCGGCGCGTGCCGCCGATACCCAGAAATGCATTCGCGCCGGCGGCAAGCACAATGATCTCGAAGATGTCGGCCTCGATACCTATCACCACACGTTTTTCGAAATGCTCGGCAACTGGTCCTTCGGCGACTACTTCAAGAGGGAAGCCATCGAATGGGCTTGGGAACTATTGGTGGAGCGGTGGAAATTTCCGCCGGCGCGGCTTTACGCCACCGTTTACAAACCGGGCCAGGGGGACCCTGCCGATTTCGACCAAGAGGCATACGATATTTGGAAGGCGATTTTTGAGAAAAACGGGCTCGATCCGGCGGTTCACATCGTTTACGGCAACAAGAAAGACAACTTCTGGATGATGGGGGAGACCGGGCCGTGCGGACCCTGCTCCGAGGTGCACTTCGATCTGACCCCTGCAGGCGACACCAAAGGCGCCTTGGTCAACGCCGGCGATTCCCGCTGCATCGAAATCTGGAATCTGGTCTTCATTCAATTCAATGCCGGAGCCGATGGCTCGTTCAAACCTCTCCCCGCCCGGCACGTCGATACCGGCATGGGCTTCGAACGCGTTTGCTCGATCCTGCAATGCACCCAAAATTTCAGCGATTTCTCCGGTACGATCTCCAACTACGACACCGATGTGTTTGCGCCGATTTTCCGCGCGTTGGAAAAATTGAGCGGCAAGCGCTACACCTCCACCCTGCCCAAGCCAGGCAGCAGCGGCGACAACGAGCAGGAAAAGGTGGACGTCGCGTTCCGGGTCATCGCCGATCACATCCGCACGCTCTCCTGTTCCATTGCCGATGGCATTTTTCCCGGCAACACCGACCGTAACTATGTGTTGCGTCGCATCCTGCGCCGCGCCGTCCGCTACGGACGTGAGCTGGGCTTGCATGATCTGTTTTTTTACAAACTGGTCCCCGTGGTCGTGGACCATTTAGGCGGCACCTTTCCCGAATTGGCCCAAAACCGCGCCACCGTGGAAAAAGTCATCCGCGCCGAGGAAGAAAGCTTTTCGAGGACGCTGGATAATGGGATATCAAAGTTTGAAACTGCCATTCTCGCAATTGCAAATTGCACCACCAGTGGTGTGAATTTTGATAAGGGCATTTGGGAAAAAAATAGTGAAAATATTATTCCCGGATTCCTGGCTTTTGAACTCTACGACACCTACGGCTTTCCCCTGGACCTTACCGAACTCATGGCGCGTGAGCGGGGCTTGACGGTGGATGCCGCAGGGTTTGAAAAGCTGATGACCAAGCAAAAGGACCGTTCCCGCGCGGCTCAAAAGAAAGACATCATCGAGGTGACTGAGGATGAGGGCGATATCCTGCCCGCCACGTTTGTCGGTTACGATCAGACCGAGGCCCAGGTTCAGATGCTGAATTACAAAATCGATTTCGGCAAAACCGGGGACGAAACCATCCGTGCCCGGTTGTTTTTCAGCCCGACGCCGTTCTACGCCGAGATGGGCGGACAGCTGGGTGATACAGGCTGGATCGAGACGGGAAATGGTCAACGGATCGAGATTCTGGAGACCCGCAAGGCCGGTGCCCATGGCATCGCGCACGTCACCGAGGACGTCGCCGACCTCGAAGACCTGGTTTTTCCGCTCACGGCGAAAGTCGATGTGGCGCGTCGCGGATTGATCGAAAGCCACCACTCCGCGACCCATTTGCTGCACTGGGCATTGCGTGAGGTGCTGGGGTCCACGGTTTCGCAGAAAGGCTCCTACGTCGGGCCCGATCACCTGCGCTTCGACTTTTCCCACCTGGAGGGAATGAAACAGGAGGAGTTGCAACGCGTGGAAGAAATGGTCAATGCCCGTATCGCCGAAGATCATCCGGTGAAGTGGGAAGAACGCCCCTACGCCGATGTAAAGGGCGATCCAACGATCATCCAGTTCTTTGGCGACAAGTATGGAGATATGGTGCGGGTGGTGGACATCGGGGGATTCTCCAAGGAATTGTGCGGGGGAACCCATGTTCGCCGAACTTCGGCCATCGGCCCATTCCGGATTCTGAGCGAAGGGGCGGTCGCCGCCGGTGTGCGCCGGATCGAATGCGTTTGCGGCCCCGCAATCAACCGACATCTTGAAACCGCTCTGGCCAAACAAGCGGAGGAACTGGCACCGTTATTGCAAAAATCCGGACGGAAGCTCGATCTTTCGGGTCTGAGTGCCGATCCCGTGGAATCATGGGTGAACTTCCTTGCAAATGCGGACAAGATCGAAGCCTTCAAAGCGGAGTTGCGCGATTCGGACAAGCAGCAGGCCAAGCTGCGCATGGCCGAGATGCAAAAGCAGGCGGCCACGCTGGCACCGCAATGGGCGGCGGAAGCCGATCGCTCGGCGGCCATCCCGTTTGTGGTGGTGGATGCGGGTGAGGGCGATGGCGTTTTTATCCAGACCGCACTGGGCGAACTGAAAAAGCATTTTGAAGGAGCGGTCCTTGTAATCGCGCAAACCGAGGGCAAAGTCGCGTTGGGTGCCTCGGTTTCGTCGGCGTTTTCCTCACGGGTCAAAGCGGGGGATATCATTCGCGAGGTGGCACCCAAGGTCGGCGGCAAAGGCGGCGGCAAGCCGGACATGGCCCAAGGCGGCGGCAACCAGCCGGAAAACATCGGAATTGCCATGGAATACGCGCGCGTGTATTTCAAAAACATTCACTAATTCCCCGCCATGTTTTCCCCCCGTAACCTGCTCGCCTTCGGTGCAATCTTTTTCGCTCTGATCGCCGTGGTCTTTGCCCTCGGTGATTGGTTCTATGCGGCGTTTCTCTATCCGCACACTGAGGAGGGCAGCTTGTCGGACATCTTGGCGGAAATGTTGATGCCGATTTGGGCGGTGTCTTTTGGCATCGCTATCGGCCTGCTGGCCGGATCGGTGATCACCCTGCCCGCTCGCGACGACCAGCATCCCGGTTCCTGAACCGTTCCGCCTCCTGAGGGCAACGTGCCGCGGAGCCGGAAGACAGCTTGCAGGGTGAACCAACTGCCCGGAGGAGGAGCTTGGCCGCCGCGCGGTCTTTTGCTAGGATTCCCGGAGAATATAGAAACCGTTAAGCCAACGCGAATTCTCCTCGCTCAAGCCGGATCCATTCTGGCGGCGTCGCGGATTTGCGCCCGTCTCCATTTGAAAAAGAAGTGCAACGCGCGCGACCGCCGTATCGCGCGGTTCCTGGCGCGGGACCCGGGGGTTGAAAACAGGCTGATCGATCAGGCGTTGGCGGGCTTGAAAGCCATATCCGTGTCACATGAATAAAATTTGCATGGAACTGGCATCCTGAAACCCGTTGGGACACTCCCGCCGGTGCTCTGTTAGAGGTCAGTTCTTGGAGTAGAACTCGACGGGAGCCGGGGCGGAAGGCAGGGTGCGGCTGATGATCAGGCCCAGTGGACGTTGCCAAACGCCGACGACCAGCAGGCAGACGAGCAGGACAATGATCATGGCTTTGTTTGAAGCGGAGACGGTGAGCGGAGCGGATTCGCCCTGATTCTCGTTCCAATACATGGCGCGGACGATGCCGAGGTAGTAATAGAGTCCGGCGACGGCACCGATCACGCCGATGCCGAGCAGCCAGAACTGGCCGGATTCCCAGACGGCGGCGAATACGGCAAGTTTGCCGAGGAAGCCGGCCAGCGGGGGAATGCCCGCGAGCGAGATGAAGGCGACCATGAGGGCGAAGGCGAGAAAGGGGGAGCGCTGGGACAGGCCGTTGTATTGGGGGAGTTCGTCGCCACCCACCTGGCGGGACACCACGTGGATCACCGAGAAGGCCAGCAGCGCGGCCAACAGGTAAACACAAAGGTAGATGAGCACGGCTTCGACACCGCGCTGGTTGAGGCAGCTCAACCCCATCAGCAGGAATCCGGCATGGCTGATGCCGGAATAGGCCAGCAGGCGCTTGAGATTGCGCTGCGGTAGCGCGGCCAAATTGCCCAGTAGGATGCTCGCCCCAGCCAGAACCGACAGGATCGAGACGAGGAAGGGGGTCATCTGTTCGTGGCTGAAGCCGTTGAAGGCAAAAATCCGCAACAGGACGAGGAACCCTGCCGCTTTCGAGGCCACGGCCAGAAAGGTGGTGACGGGCAGCGGCGCGCCTTGATAGGTGTCCGGTGCCCAAACATGGAATGGGACCGCGGCGATCTTGAAGCACAGGCCGATGAGGATCATCAATACCGCGAAAAGCAGGCCGGGGCCGACAGGATTGGTCACCAAATATTCTTCCAGGGCAGCCAATGAGGTGCTGCCGACCATGCCGAAGAGGAAGGCCAACCCGTAAACCAAGAATCCTGTGGAGAGCGCGCCGATGATGAGGTATTTGACACCTGCTTCGAGCGAGGCGTTGCTGTTGCGCTGGTATCCAACAAGGACGTAGAAGGAAATCGTGACCAACTCCAGGGCGACGAAGATGGTGATAAAATCCGTCGCCGAGGCCAGCAACAGCATTCCCGCCGTGGGGAAAAGCGGCAGAATGACAAACTCCCCGCGCGCCAGCGGCATGTCCTCCGCCGCGTCGCCCGCCATCAGAACCACCACGATGGCGGTCACCAAGAAGAAGCGTTTGAAAAACATTCCCGGCGCATCAATGCTGTAAAGTCCCGCCCATGAGGTTTCCGGCAGCAGGGGGAGGAGCGTGCCGAGGAGGATCAGGACCAGGCCGGTGGCCGCGAGCTGGGATAGGATCCGCGGGGAGGTTTGCGGACGGAAGGCTTCGAGCAACAGCAGTACGATTGCCAGTAGCACCAACTGGACTTCGGGATAACTGACCATCCGGCCAAGTTCGGTTAGAAAATTCATAACGGCATGGCCTCGAAGACCGGGGTGACCCAGTTCAGGATGATTTTCGGAAGAACGCCTACCAGCACCAGCCCGGCAGCCAGCATGACAAAGGGCCAGCGCTCGGACCAGTTTTCAAGATCGCGTGCGCCCGCCACCGGATTCGTCGGCTCGCCATGAAAAATCGCGCGCACCGCCCGCAACCCATAGACCGCGGAGATCACCACGCCCCAGACGGCCATGGCGGTCCAGACAGGGTGATGGGTCCATGCACCAAAGAAGATGATGATCTCGCCCGCAAAGTTGCCCAGCCCCGGTGTTCCAATGGCGGCCAGCATGCCGAGGATGAAGAGGAAAGCGAGCACCGGCGCCTTGGTGGCGAGTCCTCCCATCTCGGCGAATTTCCATGTCCCGGTGCGTTCGCGAATGGCGGCGGCCAGACCGAAGAGCAGCGCGGCGCTCAGCCCGTGGCCGACCATCAGCAGCACTGTTCCACCCAGACCCAGGATCGTCCCGCTGATGAGTCCCAGGAACAGGAAGCCCATGTGCATCACGCTGGAGTAGCCCAGCATCATTCCGAGGTCCTTTTGGGCGATGGTGACCAGACCGATGTAAAGAATATTGGCCAGCAGCAGGACCAGAACCAGTGTGGTCCATTGTTCCATGCCTTCGGGCAGATAGGGAACCGCGATACGCAGCAGGCCGTAGATGCCGAATTTTTTCAACACCGCTGCGTGCAGCATGGAGGTGCTGGCGGGCGCGGCGGCGTAGCCCTTCGGCGCCCAGCTGTGCAACGGCCAGATCGAAACCAGCGCGCCGAATCCGATGATCAGCAGCAACGCCGCCCATCCTTGCGCGCCGGGATCAATGTCGCCTAACTGGTAGGTGTCGGCGATGTGGCGCAGGTCCAGGCTGCGGACATCGGCGGGCAGGCCGAAGTAGAAGGCCAGCAGCCCTGCAAGCAGCACCAGGCTGGCCGCGGCCAAGTAGAGAGTCATTTGCGCGGCGGCGAAGCGCCGGTCCTGACCGCCCCAGATGCCCACCATCAAAAAGGTGGGGATGAGCGCCAGCTCGTGGAACACATAGAGGAAAAACAGGTCGAGGGAAAGGAATGCACCGAGCGCCCCGGCACCGATAAGAAGTGTGCAGATGAAAAACTCGCGTTCGCGGCGAATGCCTTCGGGGGCCACGCCCAGCGCCGCCAGTAAAATCACGGCGGAGAGAATCACCATGGGCAGACTCAAGCCGTCCACCCCGGTGATAAAGGTGATGGTGAAAAAGCTGGGAAGCTCCAGCCAGACGGACTCCGCCACAAAGTGATAGCCACCTTCCCCAGTGGGAAAAGAGAACGCCAGCAGCCCGGCCAGCAGGACGTTGACGACGGCGGCGGCCAGGGCGGATCGGCGCGCGGGCAGGCCCAGCGCAATGGCCAGGCAGGCCAGCAACGGCATCACCAACATAATGACAGGAATCACATTCATCCGGCCAGCCTCACCAGCATCCACCAGGCGACGAATCCCGCGCCCAGCACAAAAAGGACAATGTAGGCCTGAAGGTTGCCGCCCTGCAGCAGCCGCAGCACTTCGCCGGTCAGCGTCGCGCCAGCGGCGGAACCCCGCACCAACAGACCTCCCAGCAGCCATGTGTCCAACCAATACAGTCCGCGGGCCAGCGCTTGCTGGACTTGAACCACGAACAATTCGTAAATCTCATCGCTGTAGAATTTTTCCCGCAGCACCATGATGGAGATTCGCTCTTCGCGAGCCGCTCCGTAGCAATACCAGCCGAGACCGGCGGCGAGAATAAAAGCGCCGATGGAAAGCGCCATCACGATTGTTCCACCGGGGCCGTGGGAACCGCTCGGGTTAATATAGGAGGCCACAGGCAGGAGGCCGCCAAAAACCGCCAGCAAGGCCAGCAAAACCAGAGGCATGGTCATGACCATCGGGGACTCATGAGCGTGCTCCGCCGCCCCGGATCGTGCTTCGCCCAGGAAGGCCACCACAAAAAGACGGGTCATGTAGAACGCAGTCAGCGCGGCGGTGAACAACAACAGCGCAAAAACAACGGGGTTGTGATTCCACGCGGCCAGTAGTATGGCCTCCTTGCTCCAGAAGCCGGACAACAGCGGAAATCCCGCCAGCGCCAGTGCGCCCAGAGCGAATGTCCAGAACGTGTATGGCATCCGCTTGCGCAGTCCGCCCATTTTCCACATGTCCTGTTCGTGGTGCAGGGCGTGAATCACCGATCCCGCGCCGAGGAACAACAGTGCTTTGAAAAAAGCATGGGTGGTCAGGTGGAACATCGCCGCGTCGGTCGCTTTCATCCCCACCGCCGCCACCATGTAGCCCAGCTGCGACAGCGTGGAGTAGGCCAGAATGCGTTTGATGTCGTTTTGTTGGAGCGCGATCAGCGCCGCCATCACCGCTGTGACCACGCCAATCACCAGGATCAAATGCATCGCCACCTGGCTCAGTCCAATGATAAAAAATACGCGGCACAACATGTAAACCCCGGCGGCCACCATTGTCGCCGCGTGGATCAGCGCGGAAACCGGCGTCGGACCCTCCATCGCGTCGGGTAACCATACATGCAGGGGAACCTGCGCGGATTTGCCCACGCAGCCCATGAACAGGCCGATGGCGGCGATGTGCAGCAGGGAAAGCTCCACCACTTCGGGATAACCTTCCACGATCTCCCCCACCACGCCGGGAAGTTCCATGAAACTGACGCCGCCGAACAAGCCCCATACGGCCAGGATGCCGACCAGAAACCCGAAGTCACCGATGCGGTTGACAATAAAGGCCTTTTTGCAGGCGTCAGCGGCTGCGGGTCTCTGGAACCAAAAACCGATCAGCAGGTAAGAGCTCAGGCCGACCAATTCCCAGAAGATGAACATCATGACCAAATTGTCCGCGAGTACGATGCCCAGCATCGAGAACATGAAAAAGCTCAGCTTGGCGAAAAAGCGGGAGAGGCCGGGGTCTTCCTTCATGTAGCCGTAGGCGAAGATGTGAATGAGCAGGCCGACCCCGGTCACCACCAGCAGCATGACGCGGGCGAGGGGATCGGCCATTGCGCCGATGGTCACCGTCAGGCCTGGCATTTCAATCCACGTCCACACCGTGAATGTCACGTCCTCCGGTGCGGTGACGATGGCCAGTGACGCCGCGAACGAAACCGCACAGGCCAGCACCGAGACCAGCACCGACATGCGCTTGAGCGGGGCCAGCAGGAACGTGATGAGTCCGGCGGCCAGAAGCGGGGTGAGCAGCACAATCCAGTTCATGGTCAGAATTTCAGGGTGGTAAGGTCGTTAACGTTGGCCGTCTGGCGTTTGCGGAACAGGGCCACGATCAACGCCAAGCCCACGGCCACCTCGGCGGCGGCCACGGTGATGATGAAAAACACCAGGATGTGCCCCTCGATCAAGGGTTCGGTGGCGAAACGAGCGAAGGCGATCAGCGCCAGCGTCGCCCCGCTCAGCATCAACTCCAGGCACATGTAAATCACGATGATGCTGCGCCGCAGCATGACCCCCGCCATTCCGATCATGAACAGCATACCGCTCAGCGCCAGGTAGTGGTTGAGGGTGATCTCGGTCAGCGCGTTCATGACTTGGGACCCGCTTTCCGGCTCAAAATCACCACTCCCACCGTCGCCACCAACAACAGCACGCCGACCGTCTCGAATGGCAAAAGATAGTTGCTGAAAAGCAGGCGACCGATGTCCTTGGCACCGACCATTCCGTTCACGTTCCATTCCAGCGCGGAGGGTCCGTGGGGCAGGCTGGAAAGAACCCGGTGGAAGAATCCCGAAAACACCAAAGCGATGACCGCCACAAACGCAACTTTGCCCCACGGCACCGGCCGCCGGGCCTCTTCCTTGATGTCCAACAACATGATGATGAACAAAAACAACACCATCACCGCGCCCGCATAAACGATGATCTGCACCATCGCCAAGAAAAAAGCCTCCAAGGTCACGAACAGCGCGGCCAGAAACAGAAAAGTCACCGCCAACGAAAGCGCCGCCGCCACCGGGTTGCGGTTGAGCACCACGGCCAACGCGCCGCCGATCATTCCAACGGCGAATATCCAAAAAAACAGGGCTTCCATGCGGGTGATTGGGTGGGTCGAATCGCGAGATTACGGAGTGGCTGGAGTGGGTCAATCTTTTCGTGTTCGCGCTGCCGGAATGATACCCCTATTTGCCCGCCCATTTCTTGATCGGACGCTGGAACACCCCGCCCATGTCATACAACTTCTCCTTGTCGTGGACCATCGACGCCCGTTCGTAGCCCACCTTGATCGGATAATCTTTGCGCAGGAAAATCGCCTCCTCCGGACAAACCTCTTCGCACAAGCCGCAATAAATGCAGCGAATCATGTCGATATCGAATTCTTTGGGGGCCTTTTCCACTTTGGAATGCGGACTGTGGAAGGGGATTTCCCCGGGCACAATCCGGATCGCCCGCGGCGGGCAGACAAATTCGCACAACTGGCAGCTCACGCATTTCTCCCGCCCGTCCTCGTCCTTCACCAGTGTCGGCGCTCCGCGATAGCCCTCCGGCATCGGCCATGTCTCCTCCGGATATGGCATGGTTGTCATCCCGCTCACGCTCATTTGCATCAACGAGCGCGGCCCTTGGGGCTGGCGCGCCAGCCCCATCAACCCCAGCACCGACCGCCGCCAGTGTTTCCAAGTAATCGCCAGCCCTGCCACGATCGATGGCAGATAAAGCTTCTCAATCCAGGATAATTCGGGGCGCGGGACCAACATAGGCGCCCAACCTACAAAACATTCCCCACCGTGCAATCCGAATATCCCAACATCCCCGCCCGCCCCCATAATCCCA
>CAZTYG010000023.1:0-13560 GCA_964617445.1 uncultured Blastochloridaceae bacterium | reverse complement strand
AAATCCATGCGCTCCGCCCATCGGACAGGCACCGGCTCCACCTTTTCACTCATGAGGGTAAACTAGCGGAGCGCGTCCCTTTGCAAAGCTTGCGTTTTGTGATTTCGTGTTTTCACTGCCAGCGTTGGAACGCATGAACAACCGCTTGCTCCACCGGCGTCAGCCGCGCACCGGCCGCGATGATCTTCGAGGGGTTCAGCAAGCTCTCGGCGCGGGGCACACCATCGAATCCCGGCAGCTCCGCGCACGAATCGACAAAACGGTATTCATGCCGGGCGAGACCGTGTTGTGCGGCCATGGTGGCGATCGTACGGGCGTCGATACCGCCCGGATTGACCACATGGTAGATGCCCGCAGGCAGTTGGTGGGTGAAACAACGCAGGCAGGCGTCTGCCGCCTCGTCCATCTGGGAATACGAGTTGGAAATATTCACCAGCACCGGGTAGTCCAATAATTTGCTCAGCGTGTTTTTGGGGTGGTTGGTGTGGGTGAACGGTCGGCGAATGCGCCAGATATGCACTGTCGGGTCGGCAGCCAGTATCTCCTCCGCCAGCGCTTTCGTGCCGCTGTAAAAACTGCAGCCTCCCCGCTGGAACGTGAAGTTCGGCGCGTCGTCCTCCCGAAACCCGCCGCCGTCCGGCCCGGTCCCGGAAAAAATGCACCCGGTGGAAATATGACCCCACGGCAGACCCAGCTTTCGGCACACACTGGAAACAACGGCGGGCAGGGCCGTGTTGGCCATCAGACAGGCGGGCTTGTTCTTCTCAGACGCGGAGACGTTGGGAAATCCCGTGTATCCAGCCGCATTCATAAGATAGTCCGGACGGATGGCCGCCAGCGCGGCTTCCAGCGCCGGCGGGTGGGTGTAATCGGTTTCCGACCGTGACAGCACGCGATGCGGAATGCCCGCGCGTTGACAGGCGGCAGCCAAAGCCGTCGCCACATATCCGCGCCCGCCCAGAATAACCACCATCAAACGTCCTCCCTGACCACCCGCCCGAGCAATCGCGCGTATTCATTGTCTCCCATGGCGGAAACCAACGCACGGAATTGGGCGGGATTGATCCAGTCCTTGCGCAATGCCACTTCTTCGGGACTTCCCACCAGCATGCCCTGCCGATTCTGAATGGTGCGCACGAATTGGGCGGCTTCGAGCAGGCCCTCGGGCGTCCCGGTATCCAGCCATGCCTGGCCCCGCCCCAGCAGGCGCACGTTCAGCCCTCCCTCCTCCAGATAAGACCGGTTCAAATCCGTGATCTCCAACTCGCCCCGCGCCGAAGGCTTCAGTGCGCGCGCGCGCCGCGGGGCGCTGCCGTCATAAAAATACAACCCCGGCACTGCCAGGCCGGGGCCGTGCAACGCCGGCTTTTCCACCAGCTCCAGCGGACGCCCCCCCTCGTCCAGCTTCACCACCCCATATGCCGAAGCCTCACCCACTCGGTTGGCAAAGACCGTGGCCGCCGTGTTTGCCCGGGCCTCCTCCTCCAACATCGGGCGCAGATAATGGCCAAAAAATATATTGTCCCCCAAGATCAGACAAGAGGGCCCGCCATCCAGGAACGTTTCTGCAATGATCATGGCCTGCGCCAATCCCTCCGGACGGGCCTGCTCCGCGTAGGCGAGGGAAATTCCCCAACCGGAACCGTCGCCTAACAGGCAGCGGAACAACGGCAGTTGCTCCGGCGAGGAAATCAGCAGAATGTCGCGAATACCCGACAGCATCAACACTGACAGCGGATAATAAACCATCGGCTTGTCATACACCGGCAGCAACTGCTTGCTGACCGCGCGCGTCAGCGGCTGCAGCCGGCTTCCGCTCCCCCCGGCCAGAATGATCCCCTTGCGCGTCATCGCACCATCTTCCGCGATCCCATTCGTGGATCAAGTGCGGAGTGAACCGCACCGATTCGTAAGTCAGACATTGGCCACAAAAATCACAAAACGGCAGCCCTGTGCTGTTTACGCTTTTTTGCGGCCCAATCATTGCTTAAATAGGCAAACGCATTCCTCGCCCTCTGCCTTCCGCTTCTTCCAATCGGCAATCGAAAATCGTCATTCGAAAATCCCCCCATGACCATCTCCATCGTCATCCCCAGCTACCAGCAGGGCTGGGCCCTGGAGCAGGCCATCCGGTCGGTGTTGGACCAAACGCTGCCGGACGGTGTACGGACCGAATTATTCGTCATGGACGGCGGCTCCACTGATGACACCCGCGCAGTGCTGGAGAAATATGCCGACCGCATGGCGGACTGGCGCAGCGCGCCCGACGACGGCCAGACCGCCGCAATCAACGAGGGCCTGGGCCGGGCGTCCGGGGAGATTCTGGCATATTTGTGTGCCGACGATTTTTACGAGCCGGGTGCGCTGGCACGAATCGCGGAAACATTTCGCACGTATCCGGAGATCGACGTTGTCTATGGCGACCACTATTTCCTGGAAGGGAATTCCGGCTGGAAACGGCTCAAGGTTTCGGGTCCGTTTACGACACAACGCCTCCGCCGCACCAACTTTCTCGGCCAGCCTGCCGTCTTCTGGCGGCGGCAGGTCTGGGAGCGCTTCGGCCCCATGGACGCTTCCCTGCGCTACTGCATGGACTACGAATACTGGCTGCGCATATCAGAGGGCACCCACTGGCAGTACATTTCTGAACCGCTGGCCACCGCCCGCCTTCATGCCGATGCCAAAACCAGTTCCCAACTCGCCTCCGCATGGGAAGAAACCGCCGTCATGGCAGATCGATACGACATCGGCCCCCGCGTGCGCCGAACCGCCTGGTGGATGCGCCACGGCGGCACCATCTATTACCTGGCCAAACGACGTTTTTTTGCGTTCCTTGGGAAAAGGAGAGCGGAAAACCTGAAACCTGAGGCCTGAAACTTGAAGGCTGAAAGGCAGAAATATGAGTAATGAAGAACGAAAACAAGCTCTGAGAAAAAGGACGAAGCTATTTGCAGGCACTCTGGTCAGAATGTTCGTGGCCTTGGATAAACGTAGAGAAGAACAAATCATCCTGGGCAGACAGGCGCTTCGCGCGGGAACCTCAGTCGGAGCATACTACAGAGAAGCCTCACGTGCAAGAAGTGACCAAGAATTCGTCGCAAAAATCGAATTGTGCACACAGGAGGCCGATGAAACCCAATACTGGTTGGAACTTTTACAGGATGAATGCGGAGTCACAGAGTCGGTCATTCAACCCATTTGGAAAGAAGCCGATGAGCTGATATCCATTTTCACCGCCATGTCCAGAAACACCAAAGCCAAGAAAAAGAGGGACGGAGAGGGATGAAACCTGAGGCCTGAGTGCTGAGGGCTGAAGTCCGCAGTCACTTATCACCACCCTTCAGGTTTCAGCTTTCAGCTCTCTGCTTTTCCGCCTCATCCCTTCCGTCCTTCAGGTTTCAGGTCTCAGGTTTCATCCCTCTTTTCAGCTTTCCTCCGCCCTGTCCCCGCCGATGATAGACTCGTCATGCCGGAACAGTTGCGACATTACGAGATTCTGGGCACGCCAGTAGCGGTGGCCAGCTATGCCACGGCGCTGGAAGCCCTGAAGCGGCTGGCGGAAAAGCCCAAGCCCGCGGCGGTCTGCGCCAGCAACACCCACATCATATCCCTCGCCCGGCACGACGCCTCGTTCGGCAACGTCATGCGCGGATTCGATCTGGTCCTGCCCGACGGCATGCCGCTGGTCTGGGCCCTGAACCGCCAGGGCGCGGGGCTCACCGACCGCGTTTACGGACCGTATTTCATGCGCTACGCCCTGCAGCATCTGGGTCAACCTTTGAAACACTTCTTCTTCGGCGGCAAAGAGGAGACCCTGCAGCAAATGGTGGACGTCGCCAGGAAGTTGAATCCCGACATCCAGATCGCAGGCACCTACTCGCCCCCATTTTGCGAATGGACCGAAGAACACGAAGCCGTAAACGCCCGCCGCATCGCCGCCAGCGGGGCTGATTTCATCTGGGTTGCCCTGGGAGGCGAACGCCAGGAGCGCTGGATCAGCCGCAACCTCCACCGACACCAGCGCGGTGTCTTCCTTGCGGTCGGCGATGCCTTTGAACTTCTCGCCGGCACCCGGCCCTTCGCCCCGCCGTGGTTGCAGCGGCGCGGACTCACCTGGGCCTACCGTTTGTGGCAGGAACCGCGCCGACTGTGGCCAAGGTATTTCAAATTCAACTCCCTGTTCCTCTGGTATGCCCTGCGCGACACCCTGCTGGGCGCACCCCGGTCCACACGCCGGATCGCCTTCGTCGGCTCACGCGGCGTGCCCGCCCGCTATTCAGGCTTTGAAACCGTGGTGGACGAAATCGGCGCGCGTCTCGCTGCCAACGGCCATGAAGTCACCGTCTATGCCCGTCCCGGCTATTACCCGAATAAAGATCGCCTGAAATGGCACCGCGGCATGAGGGTCGTCATGATCCCCACAGTCATGCAGAAAAGCCTGGAAACCATTCTGCACACCTTTCTCTCCGTCATTCACGCCACCTTCAAACACTACGACGTCGTCTATTTCTGCGGCGTGGGCAATGCCGTCCTGCTGCCCTTTCCCAAGCTCTTGGGCATCCGCACCATCATCAATGTTGACGGTGCCGACTACCGCCGACTCAAATGGGGACGGGTCGCGCGCTGGTGGCTCAAAAAAAGCGAGGGCTGGGCGGCCCGGTTCGCTGATGTCGTGATCGCCGACAACCAAGCCGTCGTGCGGCATTACCAAAGCACACTTGGCTTCAACCCCACCCACCTTTCCTACGGCGCAGAAATCCGCACCACCCGGGTCAACGCCGGTGCCCTGGGCAAATACAAACTACAAGCCGGTGGCTACCTCCTGCACGTCTCCCGGCTCACCCCCGAAAACGAAACCCATCTGCTTCTCCAGGCCTACGCACGCTGGGCCGAACGCGCCCGCGCGGACATGCCCCCGCCCCCTCTGGTGATCCTGGGATCAGCCGGATATGAGCACGAATACTGGGAAGAATTGCAGGCCCTCGCCGTCAAAGGCGTCCACTTCCTCGGCACCGTCTTTGGCGATGCCTACGTCGAACTTTCCCAAAATGCCCGCTTCTTCGTCCTGCCCTCCGCCATCGAAGCCACCCGGCTGGTCCTGCTCGACCAGATGGGCATCGGCCGACCCATCCTCTTCCGCGAGTGCGAAGCCACCCGCGAAGTCATCGGCGACGCCGGCATGCCCTTCGGCGAAGACGCCACCGTCATGAACAGCAGCGTCGTCGGCATTGCCAAAGCCCGGCTTTCACCCGTTGACGACCTTGCCGCCAAGATGGCCTGGCTCTGGGAAAATCCCGCCGAGTGCCAACTCCTCGGCACCGCCGCCCTCGCCCGAGCGCAAGAGCGCTACTCCTGGGACCGCGTCGCCCAACGGTATGAGGAGATTCTGGTGGAAAGGGATTAGGTAATTGAGCCGGGAAATTTTCAATTGCCGATTTATTTCCCCGCCACAGGCCCTGAGCCCGTCGAAGGGTTACCCGCCACTTCCTTGGTTCTTGTCTTCCTGCCTCTTGGAATTTCACGCTTCTGACTTCTTGTTAACCTGCTTATCTCACAGAATTTTTCGGAGTGAGATTAGCACCCCTCGACGAAGCCCGTGGGGACGGGCATCTCAGGGAGCTTCCACAGGCATGTCCGGACGCAGGCTGTTGAAGTCCCCGATGTTCAAGGTCAACAATCGTTCGGCATCCGCTTTGCCCGCCGCGACCAGATGCAGATAATCATGCACCAGCCCGCCCCGGACCCCCCGCTTTCTGCATTCCTTCAACGCTCCCTGAGTTGCGGGCGCGTCCAGCTCCACGAAGTGGAGACTGCCGGAAATATCCTGGATCATGGCCGCAGCGTCCCCCGCATCACAACGAAAGCCGAGCCGACCACCGGTCAGCGTGGAAAAAACCT
Organism: uncultured Blastochloridaceae bacterium; assembly: GCA_964617445.1. GTDB lineage: Bacteria > Verrucomicrobiota > Verrucomicrobiia > Methylacidiphilales > CAZTYG01 > CAZTYG01. The sequence continues at coordinate 7,662 of CAZTYG010000023.1, read as the reverse complement.
CCGCCAGAGTGTGCACCCTGGTGGACGATTCCTCCCGCGCGAGCCGTTTGCGGACACGCCCGTCCTGCAACGCCTCGATCAACGCGGAGGAATCCCAATAGATCTTGCTCATCCCCCGTCCCGTTCCGCCCGGACAGCGGAGGCGATCGCTTCTCGTGAAGCGCGCACGCCCGGCAGCAATAAATACCCTCCGCGCTTCACCGGACGGACTTGTGGCACATCGGCAGGGCGAATCACCCGGAAAGTCACCGTTCCTGCGTCCAGTGCCTCGGGAACCAGAACGTCCCCGGGCCGGAACGGCGCGGGAAACACGCCGCGCCTTCTGGAATCGAGTTTAATGGCCGTGATGGAGGACTTCATAGTGGGAATTTCCCACAATCCCACCACGCAGTCAAGTCAAGCAGGCGTCCCTCCCGCCCTTTCAGGTTTCAGGTCTCAGCCCTCAGGTTTCAAGTTTCAGCCCTCAGGTTTTCCGTCCTCCGCCCCACCCTGTCCTCCGCGATCTCTTTGTAAAACCGGCTGTTACCCGAAATTCCGCCACCCGCCACCCGCAACTCGAATGTTGAATGTTCGATGTTGGATATTGCTTGGTCGTCCCGGCCATCACTGCGGATGGATGATCGGAATGGGCTTGTTCTGGAACCGCCGATAAATGCTGAAATGCGCCGTGTCCGTGGTGATCAGTCGCGCTCTCGGATAAATTTCAGACAATCGCACCATGGCCGCATCGCAGAAATCCATTTGCGGATACTTCGCCGCAAGGGCGCGGATATGGGGCAGGTGCAGGGGCAACAATTCCGTAATCCGCAGTGCCCCGTCATCAATCATCCGATACAACGTGTCAACCGCTTCACGTGAACGGTGCAGGTGCCAGGCCGCCTCGGCTATCACCGCCTCACAAGTCACCAGCGGTGGAGTCAGATCCTCCAATGTGGACACACTCCAAGAGTGCCATTGATCGCGTCGATTGATCCAGCCTACCAGAGGACCGGTGTCGATAAGGTGTTCAGCCATCAAACCCTTCCCGCTCGGAAAGTTTGGCAGGGCCGGCAAAGACTCCTTTGGCCGGTGCCGCGATCTCGCCGAAGGTCCGGGATGGTTTGGAGGTCAGCATGAAGGATTCGCCTGTTCTGCTGTCATGAATTTCCACGGCGTTACCCCTGCGGACGGCAGCCTTCACCTTGGGAAATTCCCGCACCAACGATCTTGATGAAACTTTCATGTCATACATCATGTCCGACAGGTATTCCACAGTCAAGTCTGACCACCCATCGTCGTCCTGCTTCGTTACCTTCCCGACGCCCTGTCGGGGCCGGGATTCTGAATTTGTCATTTGGACTTTTATGCCCCGATCCCACGTGATGCTTCGCAAACGCGGCTTCGAAGCCCTCCGTGAAGCAACGTGCTGTCGTGGACCACGTATCCCTTTATCGGATCACGTGGCACCGCAGTAGAAGGGGCTGCCCTTCGGGCATGGCTTTGTCATTTTTTTCAGTTCCCCCTCTCCCTGTCCTCCACGATACCCTCGACACGCTCGGGGCCTTGAGCCTGTCGAAACGGCTCTTTGTAAAAACCGGCTGTTTGGCTGTACTGAAATCAGGGGATTATGGATTAGACTCAGATTCTGTCTGCTCTTCCGAGGCCACCTCCCGATGCAGGGACTCGATCTCAGGAAGAATGGCGGCCAGCTCATTTTGGATAGTGCTCCAAACAACATTCCAATCCACTCCAAGATAGTCATGTGAAAGTTTATCGCGCATGCCCGCGACGCTCCTCCAAGGCACCTGAGGACGCCTCAATCGCACATCTTCGGGGACTTTCTTGCAGGCCTCGCCAATGATTTCCAAGCAGCGCACCACGGCATAACGGGTCTTCACATCTTGCTTGAAAGTCTCAAGTTCCAGTCCCGATACAAAATCATGGGCCCTACGTCCTTCATTTACCATGTCAGCCAGGAAATCCGCAACAAGACGACGTCTCATGTGACTTGAATCGCTTCTTTGCGAATGCGCCGTCCAATATCCGGCTTCAATGCCGAGTTCATTACCAAATCCACCTTCAAACCTGTCAGGTTGGATAGTTCTCTTTCAAGATCGAGAAAGGCCAGCAGTCCGATGGGTTTATTGAACTCCACCAATATATCCAAGTCGCTTGTCTCTACGGACATGCCAGAAGCCCTCGACCCAAACAACGCAAGGGACGACACTCCATAACGCTGCTCCAGCGTAGGCAGAATCTGGCGTAACGTGGGGGCAATACCTTCCAAATCCTTCATGACTGAAAATCATACACAGCCTTGCATGGATTGCAATCCAAGCTAACAAGCCTGCCTCAAGCACCTCTTTTCCGCGAATCCCCGATACGCGGAAAATCAGTTTCTCCATCCCTCCGTCCGTAGTCCGTAGTCAGTGGTCCGTAGTCTCTGAAGTAGTCCGTAGTCCCCCGTATCCGCCTCTCCCTGTTCTCCCCGATCTCTTTGTAAAACCGGCTGTCGCAAACCACGTTTCCCACAAGGGATCACGTTGGTTTACTTTGCGTCTTTTATTACCCCGCTGCCCTTCAAAACAGCCCGCATCGCCCCCAGATGCGCATCGAGCGAAAACCTCGCCTCATAGACCCGGCGCAGGGCATCGAAATCCCGGAACTCCATGACCCGTAGCAAGGCCTCGGCCAGGGCATGGGGATCGCGGACCGGCACCACCGGCAGCCCGGTGCCCTCGACCATCTCCGGCAGTCCGCGCCAGTCCGAAACCACCACCGGCAAACCCCGGCCCAGCGCCTCGATCACCGCCACCGGCTGCACCTCCGTCCTGAAATAACTCGGAAACACCAGGCAATCGGACTCCGAAAGCAACCGCTCCTTCTCGGCACCGGAAATGAAGCCCAGCCAACGCGAAGCGTTGGAATTTTCGATTGAGTTTCGATTGTCGAATGGGAGTTGGAGATCGGGTTGGGAGATTCGGTTCTCGAACTCCTGTTTCTCCTCCTCCGACATGAAATGACCGCACACGTCTAAGACGATGTGAATTTTCGATTTATACCCTACTCCCCTTAGATAAGCATTTTCCTGCTCCGCAGTAGAAGGCGTTGCCCTTCGGGCATGGCTTTTTCGATTTTCGATTGCCGATTGAGTTTCGAGTGTCGAGTTGGTCAGGGCGATGGCGTCGAGCGCATCAAACAGCCCCTTTTCACGCGTGCAATGCCCCATAAACAAAACTCTGAACACCCGTATTCCGTCACTTTTCGTTCCTGAATGTTGAATGTAGCCCGCGCCGCCCAGCGGCACCGGGACGCCATTCGGAATCACCGCGATCTGTTCGGGCATCAGCCACTCCACCTCGGGGCGTTGGAATTCGGCCAGGATAATGCTGAGCGACGTGCGCCCCAGCACCCGGCGTGTCAGCCATCGTTCCCAGCCCGTGAGCTTCGTATCAAATAGCGACTTAAGGCCGATCCCGTGCCAGTGAAGCACCGTGCGGGAAACCAGCGGACGCAGCGTGCCGAACAACAACCAATCCCGCCAGACCTGGGTGCGTTCGCCGGTGGCCGGGACATAGTAAAGAACATCCGGACGTTTGGTGAGAACCAGTGTGAACGCACGCAGCCAGATCAGAATCGCACGCAAAATTTTGACCGGCCCCCAGCAACCCAGGTCATCGAGCGACCGTGAAACCGCCGCATTCACATGCAGCACCTGCAAATGCTCATCGGCCAGATGCTCTACCAGCAGCGAAGTCATATAGCTCTGCCCATGGTGCGGCGGCGGCGTCGCCGCAAGGATCAGGATGGTAGTCTGCTTCATGGCTTCGTTCGATTCATCATCGCCTGCTTTTCGGAATTCAGCACTCGTATTTCATGCCTCCGCTCTCTGACTTCTGCTCCCGTCCCTCGACGCTCGTCCTTCAGCTCTCAAGATTCACGTTTCAGGTTTTCCGAATGTCGTCCCTCGACTCTAGTCTTCCTCTCTCGACGCTCGTCTTTCAGCTCCCAGGTTTCAAGTTTCAGCCTTCAGGTTTTCCGAACGTCGTCCCTCGACCCTCGACCTCTGACTTCCGTCCTCCGTCAGTCGTCAGTAGTCTCTGAAAAGTCCACCCACCGATGCCCAACCCCGGCCTGCTTCACCGGCATACGCCGATCCGTCCGGCCCGGCAGATAAAGCGCCGTATCCACATCATGCCGACCATACGCTCCGGTTGCGGCTTTCTTCAGCCAGTGCCATCCGCGTATAAACATCGGTGCTCCCGGCGGGACAAAACCCATCTGTCGTCGCCACGTATCAGCCTCCTGCAGCGCACGCGGATTGGCCCCCAGATTGGAGCCCGTCACCCCGAAAGCCGCAAGCGGCTCATGCATGGTTGCGATCCGCAGCCCCCGTTCCAGCAATCGCACCATCCACTCCGCATCCCCGATAGCCTTCCATCGGATATCGAAATAAAAGTCTTCCTCAAGCAGATGACGCCGGAAAAACGTCGCACAGCTCATCGACGATAGATGCACCAGCCGGGTATGGGAGACCGTCGGGGCCACCACACGCCGATAGGATAAAATCCCGCCCTGCTGATTCACCAACAAAGCGTCACCCAGAAGCATCTCCAGTTCCGGCTCCGCTGCGAACCTTGCCGCCACCCGTGCCAGTGTGCCGGGCAGATACTGCTCATCGGCATTCAAATAACAGCATATTCCGCCCGTGGCCTGCTTCCAGCAGCGGTTGATTGCATCATACATTCCCTCATCAGGACCTGTGGACCACTGGATACCCGGTGCGGATGCCAGAACCTCCAAACCGCAATCCGTCGATCCACCGTCATGCAGGATATGCTCGAACTCCACCCCCTCCGCCGCCTGGTCGCGGACCGAAGCCAGACAGCACGGCAGCCATGGCATCGCATTGAAAACAGGCGTGGCGACAGTGATTTTCATATTATTCACCCCAGAGCTTAAAATCTCGCACTCGTTCATCTCTCACCAAAATCACATCGACCGTATATCCGCACAACCATGGCTTGGTGAATTTTAGCCAAAGATTTCTGCCTTCCAGATACAGGAGATCGTGTTCTCTGCCCCCGGCCAATGCGGGTTTCAGCCCTTCAATGAGGCCGCTCGTGTGCTTTCGGCACCATTCTTCGAGGACACGCCACTCATGAGGCCCCTGCTCGCCTTCTCCGACGCCGCCATCACCAGAACCGCCTGAGCATAAGCTTCCTTCGAGGACCGCGAGGGCTGATTCAAGCGCCTATCGAGAAGGAGAGAAGGAGTGTGTCTCTTCATTTGAGTTCATCTTAATAGAGTCGCGTTGGCATGGCAAGCTTGCCTGCTTTAACCCACAGCGACAGAAAATTTCACCCCAGCCTATTATCCTCATTGTGACCCCGACTGGCTGTCCGGGGCAGGTTAAGGGATTGAGTATGTCCCGTAGTCCGTAGTCCTGTCGTCAGTGGTCTCTCAAGCGGTCCGTAGTCAGTGGTCTGTAGTCCTCATCTTTCAGGTTTCAAGTTTCAGCTTTCATCCCGCTTCCTCCGTCCGAGAACACCCCGCGCATACGGTCATGAAATGCCGTCTCGGTGAACTCCTGTAAATACCGCTCCCTCAAAGCGCCCGGGTCGGCATACGTATCCGGGTTGACCAGAGCCCGTCCGATTTCCATGGCACTTCCAGGCTTCACGTAAGTTCCCAGAGTGTCCAGCACCGCGAGAATTCCGGGCAAGTCCGTCGCGATCACCGGCAGCCCGCAACACATCGCCTCAACCGCCACCAAGCCGAAACTTTCCGCACGGCTGGGGAAGAGCAGAATATCGCATTCCGTCAGAAGCCCGACCTTCGCATCCCCGCCCACAAATCCGTGCCGATGACATTGGACCCCCAGCGCATCCAGTCTGCTCATAGGTTCGGCGGCCGCGGCCTCCTCCTCGTCCGAAACAAAGCGTCCGGCAATGTCCAGGCGCCAGCGCAAACTTTCATCCCGTCGGGCGGCATCGGCCAGTCCCTCCAGCGCCTCAAAAAAACCCTTCTGCCGGGAACATTGACCCAGAAACAACACACGGATCGCATCCTCGCCACCCGGATTGCCGCGCTTCGCCAGCCACCCCCTCACCTTTGCCCGCCTGCGCTGCTTCTCCGCCAGCAGCTCGGCAAAGTCTGGCCGCAGATCAGCGATTCCGTTTGCCGCCACCACCACCCGTTCGGGTTGGAATACCTCCGCATCCCATCGATTTCCCTCGGCCACCACCACCGCCGGATTCGCCCCCTTGAGCAGGCAGCGCAGCAGGGGACGTCCCACCCGGCTCAAGATCCAGCCCGAAGGCCCAGTGAGCGGCGGCCAGCCCTCCACCGGACGACCTTCCACCCATGCCCCCAACCCCACCGCATGCCAGTGTAAAACCAGGCGACTAAAAAACGGGCGCAGAAGAAGCATCACCACCACATCGCGCAGAATCGCCGAGGCCTTGGGTGGGGCCGGAATGAAATACAGCGTCCGGGCTCCTTCACGAAAGCGAAATCCCAATGCCTGCCTGCAATGACCGAGCAGCATCCACAGTTTCCCGGGACGCCGCCCCCCCACATCCTCCAGACTCTCAGAAACCCGAGCATCCACATGAAATACCCGCCCTCCGACTTCCGCCCTCGACTCTCGTCCCTCGTCCCTCGACCTCTGACCTCCGACCGCTGACCTCTGATTTCCGCCATCCGCCTCTCTGAACCTTGAATGTTGGTTGTTCGATGTTGAATGTTGAATGTTGAATGTTGCCCCCCGCAACATCGACTCCACCATCAAACTCTGCCCATGCAGCGGAGGCGGCACATGCGCAAAAATCACGATACCTTCAGGTTTGCCTTGATCGGACACGGCAGAAATCATGTCCCCCTTCCCCCCCCTCCATCCAGCACCAAGTACATTTTGAAAGCTGAAGATGGAATGGAATTCTGACCGCTGACCTCCGACTTCCGACCTTCAGGTCTCAGGTCTCAGGTTTTCCGAACGCCGTCCTCCGCCCTTCAAGTTTCAGCTTTCATGTTTCAGGTTTTCCGAATGTCGCCCCTCGACCTTGGTCTCTCGACGCCTCCGACTTCCGACCTCTGCCTTCCGATCTCCGCCTATTTTAGTAGTGTCCATGAGTGTTCATATTATGGCCCCGCCCCCACGTGATGCTTCGCAAACTTGGCTTCGAAGCCCTCCGTGAAGCAACGTGCTGTCGTGGACCACGTATCCCGTTATGGGATCACGTGGCTCCGCAGAATTTTAAAATGTCCTTCAAACTGGCTGTGTGGTTTCATTTGCCCATGCGCGTCGTCCACATCGGCAACCTGCCGCTGACCCCGGATCACCCCGAATGTGGGAACGTCGTCCGTCATCCCGGGCGCTGGGTGCTCAACCATGCCTTGGCGCAGAAAGCCCATACCGACATCGATCCTGAAATCGTCGTTCAGGTCCCCGGCACCCGGAGCAACCATATCACTGAATGGGACGGCATCCGGGTTCATTATCTGGCCGCGCCAGATCGATTCCGCTCGGCCACCCTGTTCCGCTTTGACGCCCGCCGGATCGGCCGCTACGTGCTCGGCCTGAAGCCGAACCTGGTTCATGCCCACGGCACCGAGGAGGCAAACCTTTTGGCCGCGCAATGGACCGGCCTGCCCTATGTCGTCACCGCCCAGGGGCTTTAC
>CAZTYG010000022.1:3865-13757 GCA_964617445.1 uncultured Blastochloridaceae bacterium | reverse complement strand
GCTCCCAAAGCGGTGTCGCCGCTTTGTTTTGGAATGGATCAGCCTATGGGAGTAACTCTCATGTGAACTGTGGTGGGTCATTTCGACGAGCGGAGCACCCGTCCTACAGTTTGGACCTCCGCCTCCGGCGGGCTGTTGCTGTAGGCCGACCGCTTCGGTCGGCGCAGGGCGAGCGCTCGTCCAGAGCGCATGGGGGTCGGCGGGGTGACTCCTCCACAGAGCGGGGCCGCTACAACGGAAGTCAAGCACCGTGCTACAATTCGGAGCGCTGGGGACGGCGGGATTCATCGCGCTCCGCTATCTCAGCATCGGGGACGGCGGAGGCGTCGGGGTATTCGTAGATATCGCCGCGGTAATTGCGCAGAACCATGCGCTCGCCGGTGCGGGCGATGATGTAATCGGGGTTGACGGGGATTTTACCGCCGCCGCCGGGACCATCCACAACGTATTGGGGCACGGCGTAGCCGGTGGTGTGGCCGCGAAGCTGGTCGATCAGGTCGATCCCGGTCTGAATGCTGGTGCGGAGGTGGGCCGAACCGGTGATGAGATCGCACTGGTAAAGGTAATAGGGCCGAACGCGGCAATACAGGAGTCGGTGGATGAGCTCTTTCATCACTTCGACGTTGTCGTTGACGCCTTTGAGCAGGACGGATTGGTTTCCGAGAGGAATACCGGAATCGGCGAGTCGGCCCAGGGCATCGCGCACCTCGGCGGTGAGTTCGCGCGGATGGTTGCTGTGAATGCTGATCCAGGGATGATACTTTTTTAGAATGGCGCAGAGTTCCGGGGTGATGCGCTGGGGGAGAAAGATGGGGATGCGGGAGCCGATGCGGATGAATTCGATGTGCGGGATGGCGCGCAGGCGGGAGAGGATAGAATCGAGTCTGCGGTCGGAAAGAAGCAGGGGATCGCCGCCGGAAAGGAGGACGTCACGGATTTCGGGGTGGGATTCGAGGTAACGAAATGCCTGGTCGAAGTCGGTGTCGAGTTCCTGTTCGCCGACGCCACTGACGACGCGACTGCGGGTACAGTAGCGGCAGTACGAGGCGCAACGGTCGGTGACGAGGAAGAGGACGCGGTCAGGGTAGCGATGGACGAGTCCGGGAACGGGCATGGCACCATCCTCACCACAGGGGTCTTTCATTTCCTCTGGGGATGTGCTGGCTTCCTCGATGCGGGGAATGACCTGGCGGCGAATGGGGCAGTCAGGGTCGTCGCGATCAATCAGGTTGAAGAAGTGGGGGGTGATGCCCATGGCCAGCTTGCGCCCGGTGAGCAGGACACCAGCGCGCTCCACCGGAGTGAGGGTCATGTGCTTTTCGAGCCCCTCCAGGGTCTTGATGGTGTGGCGCAACTGCCAGGTCCAGTCGTTCCACTGTTCAGGAGGGGTGTCCGGCAAGAGGCCCGGATATGATGAATTGAATACGAGGGCGGCCAAATCAGTAGGGGGCTGCATTCGCTAGCCACACTTATATTTCATCAGGCTGGCCCGGTTGTCAAATGGCGGGGGAAATGCCCCCACCAGGAATCGAACCTGGATCTGAGGTTTAGGAAACCCCTGCTCTATCCTTTTGAGCTATGGGAGCCGCTCCCACAAAAATGCCGGGGTGGGGAGCCGGAGCAAGCCCACAATTTATTCAGGGTCGCAATCGACGACCAGAATGAGGTTGCCGCGACCGTATTGGGGGCCACGAATGATGAGGGGGGTGCCGCGCTTGGGCACGTAGCAACCTTCAAGGATTTTTTCCTGTTCCTGGGAGAGTTCGTAACGAAAGCGCTGCTTGCGTTCGGGGTCGTGGCGGAGGATGAATTCAAAGCTGCGGGCGGGCTGGAGGGTGACGGTGCCAGCTTCGGGCATGGGCGATGCGGCCGTGCCCAGAACATGATAACGCTGGTAACCAAAAAGGCGGGTGAGGGATTTACGGATGGCCTCGTCCTGACCAAGGGTGTCTTCGATATCGTGATTCTGGGCGTGCAGCAGGGTGATCTGGAAAGATTCCTGGGCACGCGCGCCGGTGGCCGCCGCAGCGAACAACAGCATTCCGATCATCAATGAACAAGTGGCCCTCATGAAAAAATTAACGCACCGTGTGGGAAGCGGGTATGTAACTGTAACCTTCGACCCAGATGACGTCAGCATTGATTTCCGCGGCGTGAAACGGAGAGGCCCACATTCCGGGGCGGACATAGTCGACGTTGGGACGGTCGGCGACAGGCTCTGCGGCGGGCGGGGAAACCATGCCGGTTTGGCCAGGGTCGGAGTGGGCCGCCAGCGCGCGTGCGGCGGTGGCGGAAGGACCTTCCACAAGGGCGATGACCGTGCTGCCGTCGTTTTCCGCGCCACCTGCTTGGGGCCAGAGCCAGATGGCGGCCAGCAGGGTGACACTGGCGAAGGCCGAAGATTTCCAGAAAAGAACCGCCCAGGAACAATCGCGGGGGGTTTCCCTCATGCGCTCACGGCAACGAGTCCATGCCCATTGTTGATGGGAGGGACTGCGGGAGTCTTTTTGCGCGGTCTCGCGGAGGAGTTCGCGGAGCTTGGGTCCGACTCCGGATTCCAATTCTTGGTTCAGGTTCTGTTCATTCATAGTGGTATTATAGATGCTTTTGATCGCGATAGGTAGGTTCTAATATTTTTTTCAATTTCTGGCAGCTATAAAACAAACGGGAAAGAACCGTGCCGCGGCGGCATCCCAGAATTTTGGCGGTTTCTTCGGTGCTGAATCCTTGGATAAGGCGGAGATCAACAACAGCGCGGTGATCGGGACTGAGAGAAGCCATGGCGGCTTCGATGGCCTGGCGGTCATCGGTCAGAGCCGCTTGATCACCGGCAGTCCGGTTGTCCACCGGTTCCAGTTCCGGGGCTTCGCCGTCCTCTTGGTATTCCTGGCGTGTGGGGAAAAGTCCGATCCAACGACTGCGGCGACCCTGCTTGCGAATGGTATCGTAGGCCTGGTTGACGGCGATGCGGTAAATCCATGTGCCGAATTTCGCCTCGCGGCGGAAACGGCGGATTTTTTTGTAGGCTTTGATGAAGGCCTCCTGGACGATGTCTTCGGCCAGAGCTTCATCGCGCACCATTTGGTTCACGGTGCCCCACAATCCCGGATAATACATTCGGTGCAATTCCTCCCATCCTTTCTCGGAACCTTTGCGGGCCAGATCGACCCACTCGGCTTCGTTGGTTTTATTGTTGTCCGGTAGGACGCTCATGGGTGGTTTTTGATTCAGTTAAGAAAGCGGTGCTTGTGTCCTGTCAACCGGTCATCTAAGACGGCATGGCGCATCGGGCGCAAGCCTTCATTTGATCCCCCGCCCCGGCGGTGCTAGACCTGAACTCCAACCCGTGAAAACTCTGCACCGTTATTACCTCACCCAAGTGGCCATGAACACGGCCCTGGCGACTGCCGTTCTGACCTTCATTCTGGTGCTGGGCAACATTTTCGACCGGGTCTTCGATTTGCTCATCAACTACGACATGCCGTTTCTGACTGTGCTGTGGCTGATACTGCTGCTGGTCCCATTCGCGCTGACTTTCACCCTGCCATGGGGCCTGCTGGTCGGCATCTTGATGACGACCGGGCGAATGAACCAGGACCTGGAGCTGCAAGCCGTGCGCGCCTCTGGGATCGGGCTGGCACCGTTGATCTCGCCCGTCATCCTCTTCAGCCTTGGCCTGACCATACTGACCCTCTTCAACAACGCGATCCTCTCCCCGCGGTGCATGACCACCTTTCGTATGGCGGCCGTCGAAATGGGACGCAGCAACCCCACCATCTTTCTGCGCGCCCAGGAGCCGATCGATCGCATTCCCGGCATTCGCATGTATGTCGAACGCAAATCCGGCCAACAGATCGAGGGCATTCACATCTGGGAGTTGGACCGCGACCAGATTCCCACCAGCAGTGTTCGCGCCGACCGCGGGATCATCTCCGCCGATGTGGAACGCATGGAAATGACCGTGACGCTGTATAATGTCCGGCAGGAAAAACGCAGCCCCGACCCCACCCAACTGGGGCGTATCGAAGCCGGCGCGCGCGCGCAGCAAATCCCGATCACTTTCTCCCTGCGCAACTTTTTGGACACCTCGCGCATCCAGTCCAACATCACCATCCTGACCGTGGGCCAGCTCGGCGACCGCATCTTTGGCGAGGACAAGACCTTCGAGGTTAAAAATTTCATTCCGCTGCTCACCGAACTGCAGAAACGCATGGCCATGGCCTTCTCGTGTTTCACCTTCGCCCTGGTTGCGATTCCGCTGGCCATCTTCACCGGACGACGTGAAGCCTCCGTCAGCTTCGGCATCAGCCTGGGTGTGGTGGTGATCTACTATCTGCTCATCATCGCCGCCGAAGCACTTAAAGACCGCGCCGGCGCCTATCCTGAGCTGTGGGTGTGGGCACCGAACTTCATCTTTCAAGCCCTCGGCTTCGCCCTGATATGGAAGGTGAACCGCGCGCCGTTTTGAGCGGTTCAGTCTCGTCGACCAGTCCTCTTGCCTCAAGCCTCGGCCAATACCCTTGCGTGGGCAATATCCCTCGCGCCTACCGGACGCAAATGTTCCGCGTTGACGGTAGATATGGCAAGGGTCGCACCAGTAAGCGTCATGAATTCGACCTCATAGGCCGCACCTTCGGTATGCACATGCACCACAGTGCCCACATCACCCGCGCGCATTCCTTCCTCCGGAATGTCCCGGGTCAGCACCACACAGTCGTGTTCGTGGATTGCATTCACCTTGGCATAGGATAAGCGGTGATGAGCCTCGGAGCAATTTTTCCGTGGTCCATCTGCCATACCGTCCGAACCACGGGTTTGCGTCCGTCCATAGGGATGTTGCACGTTGAGCAAATAATCCCGGACTTTTTCCGGAGCAACCTCGGCAAACTCGATATTGGGAACCATTACGTCAATGTGGCAGGGTTGCGTCCACCAGCGACTTGGCGCGCACGAGGGCATGTTCGCGGGTGGAAAAACGGCCTTCGAGTTGTACGTCCATCAGGATGCGCAGCAATCTGCCGATCTCACTACCCGGCGGCGCACCGAGGGCGATGAGGTCGTGACCGTTGACCATCGGTTCGGGCATGATCGGTTCGGAAGAGAACTCCGCCTGTTTGGCGCGCAGGAACTCGTGGATGGAAAGATCCGCATGGCACGCCAAACAGTCGATCCGGTGCAGTTCCATCTCGGTTTCCATGGTCGGGCGCGCCAGAAATCGTTTGAGTTTGCTGACCCGCATCTCGGTGGTGTCCTTGAAGGCCATGTGGTTGGCGATGCAGGTGCTGACGCCAGCGATGAAATCGTTGGAAAAGCGCAGGCGGCGGAGGATTTGCTCCGCCATCTGGGCACCGAGGCTTTCATGGCCGTTGAAGCGAATGCGTCCGTTGGAATCGACGGTGTAGGTATCGGGCTTGGCGATGTCGTGCAGCAGCACGCTGAAGGCCAGCACCGGGTCGGCGTTGCGCAGCATCCCCACCATCAACCGGGTGTGCACATACACATCTCCCTCCGGATGGAACTGCGGGGGTTGTTCCACGCCCTTGAGCAACCGCAGTTCGGGAATCCACGGCTCCAACAGCGCGGCCTCGTCAAGCAGGTCCATCGCCCGTCCGGGGTCGGGGCCGGTGAAACAACGCAGCAGTTCATCGCGCACCCGCTCCGGGGCCAGATTGGCTCCCAGTGACGCCCACTCCTTGACCGCGGTCCAGGTGGCTGGCTCGATGGCGAAACCAAGGTCCGCCGCCAACCGCACCGCGCGGTAGAGGCGCAGGTGGTCCTCGCGAAAGCGCTTCTCCGGGTCCCCGATCGCCCGCAGCGTCCGCGCCTCCAGATCGGCCCGGCCGCCCACAAAGTCGATCACTTCATCCGTAGCCGGGTCCAGGAACATTCCATTCACTGTGAAGTCCCGGCGCCGTGCGTCCTCCTCCGGCGTGCTGAAAGTCACCTCGGCCGGTCGGCGTCCGTCCGAATACGCACCGTCGTTGCGAAAGGTCGCCACCTCGTAGGTGTGCCCGCCTTCGAGCGCGCGCAGGACGCCGAAGTTTTTTCCGTGCATGTCGGTGACGCGCGGCAGCGCCTCCTGGACTTGTTCCGGCAGGGCGGAGGTGGCGATGTCATAATCCTTCGGCGTGCGGCCCAGGCAGAGGTCGCGCACGCACCCACCGGCGAAGTACGCTGTATGCCCGGCCTTGCGCAACATCGCCGCCACCGTTTCCGCGCCGTGCCGCATGGACACCGCGCCGGTCTGCTCCTCTTCGTGCTTCATGCGATTTTGGCAGTATCCTGTTTTTCGGCGTGGCTGTGAAGCAGGTAAACAACGCCACCGACCAGCCCCCAGAGCAACTGGCAGCCAAACAACAGCACGCCGAAGGCGATGGCGATGGTTTGGTCGGCCACGCCGTAGATGCCAAAAAGCAGCACCAGCGCGCCTTCCCGGACCCCGTGGCCGCTGATGCTGATCGGTAGTCCGGCCGCCGCGTAGGTCAGCGCGAGGATCACAAGCAACTCCAGCGGCGGAATGTCCAGCCCGAGCCCGCGTGCCAGAGCCAGGCCCATCATGAGGTTGAAGACAATGACCATGATGCCCCAGAAAAACGCCCGCAGCATGAGCGGCAGTGCCCGCCGGTGCAGCATCACCGCGCGCCATGCCTTTTCCATCAACTCGCGTCCCGGAACTTTTGTCCACACCTGGTGGCAGGCGTCCGGAAGCCGGTCCCACGGTGTGAGAAAGAACACCGCCACTCCCGCCGCCAGCACCGCCCACATTCCCACCAACGAAAACGCCACCAGTCGGCTCTCCTCGGTGGAGGTCAGCACCGCCAGTTGGAACGGAATGATCACCGCCGCGACTCCGAGCAACAGAAAGACGCCCAGCGCGCGGTCGGCGATCAATGAAAGCGCCGCCTCGGTTTTGCGTCCGGGATTCTCGCGGCAGACGTAATAGAGCCGGATCAGGTCGCCGCCGTTGGCACCGAGGCCGAAGTTGCTGAAGAACTGGCCGATGACGAGCAGCCGCAGACCGTGCCATAGCGAGTAATCGATGTTCTGCACACGCAGAAAACAGTGCCAGCGGAAGGCACCCGCCACCAGAATCATGCCGAACATGAAGGTGGCAACGGCCACCCATGCCCAGTCGGCTTGGCGCAGGACGCGAAAGAGGTCTGACCAGTCCACCACATAGAACGCCAGCCATGCCAGCACTCCCAGGGTGACCGCCACGCGGACGAAGGTTCCGATCAGGCTCCGGGGCCGTTTTGTTTCCACCATGAGTGCAATCCTTTCACATCCTCCGCGGAGGTCCGCGGCGAAAGCTCGAAAACATACAACGGATCGCGCGCCACCGCCATTGCGCGCCACAGTTGCGAAAAATCCAGCATGCCCGCGCCCGGCAGACGGTGATCGTGGTCCGGATAGTCGAAGTCATGCACGTGGCAGCCCAGCAGGCGCGGGGCCATGCGCCGCAACTGCGCGGTGTGATCGATCCAGTCCAGCGCGGCCTTGCGCGCCGCGTGGCCGAAGTCATGCCAATACCCCACCGTATCGCCGTAGCGGTCCAGCAAGCAATCAAACTCCTCCTCCAGTGGAATTTCCTCGATGCGTTCGCGGATTTCAAAACCAAGCCGGACCCCGTGTTTTCGGGCCACCGGGACCAGCCGGTCCAGCGCCTCCTCCAACAACGGCCGCAACAACGCCCACCGCCGCTCGTGCTCCCGCAGCGCCGCCAGCTTCGTTTTCACAAAACGCCGCGAGCCCAGGCCGCCGGAGGCCAGTTCCTTCTCCAAGACCCGTGTCAGCGGCTTCTGGCCGGTCGATCCCAAATGAACAACGACCAACCTCGCCCCCAGATTTGCCGCGTTGTGAATGGTTGCCTCGGTATAACGCAGCGCCGAAGTCCGCGCGGAGCGCGAGCCGGTGAATTCATAACAATTGGGGTCCGCCTTGGTCACATCAGGCGGCAGGGGGCAGAAATTGTGCAATGATGCCACCTTTACCGTTTTCTCGGCGACCGCCTGCAACACGCCGGGCCACAAAGAATACGGCACCCCATGGCTCAACTCCACCCGCTCGAATCCCAGTCCGGCGATCTCCTCCAGCATCGCCCGGCCGTCGGTATGGCGGGACGAATTCCAACACGTGGACAATGCGGGTGTGGCTGGAACGCTCAAGGGTCCGAGTCTCCGCGCCACTCTCGGTGCTGACAAGACTGGAAAACAAAAAAACCCGGACACCGCAAGGCGTCCGGGTTTTCTGGAAAAACTCCGATCAGAGCGAGAAATTGCCCCAAAAGTTGATCTTCGGCTCCTTCCGCTTGCGGCGGCGGCGCTCACTGGGTTTCTCGTGGCTGCGGCGTTGGCGTACCTCACGCAATGTGCCCTCGCGATCCAGCTTCTTTTTCAGCCGGCGCAATGCCTTGTCCACGGACTCCCCTTTTTTCAGTTTTACTTCTGACATGTAAAATCACCTCGCTCTCGCATCCCCGGTTTACCCGGAGGGGCATTAACGCTAAGTCAAAGGGAGAAGCATGTCAATTCATATGTAAGTTACTTACGGTTAGTCGTTTACGTAAAATTTACCACATCGCAATCCTCCGACTGGCGGGTGTTTTGCTGATTTTGAATCACCACAGGCCGGAGGGATCGGGGTGGAGGAGACGATTTCACTCCGCCTGCGGCGGGTGATTGTAGACGTGGCCACCGCTCCGGTCGGAGGACGAGGCCTGTCCCATCCTGGTTCACGGGAGAGTCATCCCCCATAGCATGGATCCTCCGGCCCCCGCCCTCCGGGCGCTCCCAAAGCGGTGTCGCCGCTGTGCTCTGCCACCGCGCTCCATATCTGTTTTTTGGACTGCACTGGCAGAGGGCGAAGCCAGGGCGGGCGGTCAGAGCACTTTACGGCCTTCGAGAGCGTGAGTGAGGGTGACGGGGTCGGCGTAGTCCAAGGCGGAACCGGCGGAAAGGCCGGTGGCGGGACGGGTGACGCGAACGTCGAGTTTCTTGAGTTCGGCGGCGAGGTAAAGCGCGGTGGTCTCGCCTTTGACATCTGGATTGAGGCCGAGGATGACTTCGCTGATTCCTTCGCGCCGGACCCAATCGAGGAGTTGCGGGATGCGCAAGTCTTCAGGTCCGATGTCGTCGAGTGGAGATAGGCAGCCACCGAGGACGAAGTAGATTCCACGAAAAGCATTGCTGCGTTCTAGCGCAAGAACGTCGGAGGCGTGTTCGACGACGCAGAGCAGGGCGCGGTCGCGGCGGGGGTCGTCGAGCATGGGGCTGTGGGCGCCTTCGGTGAAAAAGCCGGTGATGGGACAGGGACGGACAGCGCGGCGAGCATGGCCGATGGCTGCGGCCAGCTCGTCGGCAAGGGAGGCGTCCTGCTGCATGAGGAACAGGGCGAGACGCTCGGCACCACGCGGGCCGATGGAAGGCAGCCTGCGCAAGGCGTCGATAAGACGGCGGATGGCGGGTGGGTAGTCGAGCACGGGCGCGGGTTGGGCAGGACGGACGGCCCTGGATCAGAGTCCGGGCAGTCCGAGACCGGAGGTGAGTTTGCCCATCTCGGCTTGGGCCTCGACTTTGGCCTTGCCGCAGGCCTCTTGGATCGCGGTGAGGATCAAGTCCTCCAGCATTCCGGCATCGTCGGCGGCGTCTTTGATGACCTGCGGGTCGATCTTGAGTTCGAGCAACTCACCGTCGCCGCGCGAAACGGCTTTGACCGCACCGCCCCCGGCGGTGGCTTCGTAGGTGCGGGAGGCGAGTTCTTCCTGGATGCGGGCGGCGTCGGCCTGCATCTTCTGGGCTTGTTTCATGAGTTTGGCGATGTTCATAGGTCTTGCTTAGCAGAAGGAGCGCGGTGACGCGCGTTTTTTTCAGGTTTCTTTGGGTGGTGTGGCGGG
>CAZTYG010000022.1:0-3855 GCA_964617445.1 uncultured Blastochloridaceae bacterium | reverse complement strand
TTCAGGCGTCGCGCAGAGTGACGATGCGGGCGTCGAAGGCTTCGAGGGCGGCTTTGATGAGGGGGTCATTGGTGAAATCGGATTTGTCCAAAGGCGGGCCGGAGGATTTCGCGGGTGTTTTGGCGGGACCTTGTTTCGCGCGCGAGGACGTGTCCGCATATTCGTCGGCCCGGGCCGGTTCCGGTTCCGGCTCGCGGGCGTCGATGTGGAGTTGGATGCCGGGACCGAAGGATTTTTGCAGGGCGGTGAGAAGCTGGTCGTAGCCGCGGGACTCGCGAAAGGATTGATAGAGGTCGGCGCTGACGGTGGTTTCGATGCGGATGATTCCTTGTTGAATGCCGAGAAAGGTTGACTCCCCCAGAACACGGCGCAGAAGCATGTCGGTTTTTTTCAACGGTTCGATGGCCCGGCCCCAAAGGGTGGCGTCGTCCTCGCACACGGGTGCGGGTGCTGCTGAGGCCGGTGGCTCGACGGCAGCAGGCTCGCTACTATGTTGCGGGGCGGACGCGGGCGCAGGTTCGGGACGGGGGATGGTGGCGCGGGGTTTCTGCGCGGGCGCGGACTCGATCGCAGGAACGACCAAGTCCGGAGCGGCGGAGGGTGCACCGCCGGTGAGCTGTCGCAGGATGTCTTCGATGCGGACTTTGCGGTGCTGTTGGCACAGCCGCAACATCGTGATCTCGAAGAGCACGTCTTTGACCAGAGCGAAGCGGATGCGCTCGTCGAGGCGCACCAGTTCGTCAATAAATGCGAGGCAGAGTTCGCGGGTGGGCAGGGGGTGGAGGGCGCCGAAGTGGTGGAGTTCGGATTCTTCGAGGTCGTCGCGGGCGATATCCGGGGAGACGCTGAAAACCATGAGGTTGCGAAAGTAGCGCAGAAGGTCCTGGGTGAGACGGGAGAGGTCCTTGCCGCGCCCGGTAAGGTCGCGCAACTGCCGCAGCGCAGAGTCGGAGAGGCCGTTCTGGAGAGCTTCGGCGAGATTCCAAATTTCCGAGGGACCGGTCAGGCCGAAGACCTCCAGCACGTCGTCTTCGGTGATTTTTTTACCGCAGAAGCTGATGAGTTGGTCGAAGGCGGACTCGGCGTCGCGCATGCCGCCCTCGGCGTTGCGGGCGAGAATGCGCAGGGCGCGCTCGCTGATATCGATGCCCTCTTCTTTGGCGATGAAGCCCAGTTGTTTGGCGATGTCTGCCTCGGAGATGCGTTTGAGGTCGAAGCGTTGGCAGCGGGAGAGAATGGTGGGCAGGACTTTGTGGACCTCGGTGGTGGCGAAGATGAACTTCACGTGGGCGGG
This sequence comes from uncultured Blastochloridaceae bacterium, assembly GCA_964617445.1. GTDB lineage: Bacteria > Verrucomicrobiota > Verrucomicrobiia > Methylacidiphilales > CAZTYG01 > CAZTYG01. Next base: position 2,561 of record CAZTYG010000022.1, on the reverse strand, counting down.
CGGTTCCTCGAGGGTTTTGAGCAGGGCGTTGAAGGCGCCGGTGGAGAGCATGTGGACTTCGTCGATGATGTAGATTTTGAAGTTTCCGTGGGCGGGGCGGTATTGGGCGTTCTCGCGCAGTTCGCGGATTTGTTCGACGCCGTTGTTGGAGGCACCGTCGATTTCGATGACGTCCATGCTGCGGCCTTCGGCGATTTCGACGGCGAGGGGGTGGTCGGGGTCGAAGTCGGCATTGGGTCCGCCGGCGGCGTTGAGGGCTTTGGCCAGGATGCGGGCGGTGGAAGTTTTGCCGATGCCGCGGGGACCGACGAAGAGGAATGCGTGGGCGATGCGTCCGTTTTGAATGGCGTTGCGCAGGGTGCGCATCACGTGATCCTGACCGACGACCTCGGCGAAGGTGCGCGGACGGTATTTGCGGGCCAGAACCTGATAGCTCATGGGGGTTGAACTTACCCCCGGAGCCGGACAGGGCAAGAACGGGTTGCGCCGGTATGAATTGGAGATTGGAATCCGGCGTCGGAAGGGGATGATGCGGCCCATGCGGACGGTTATATTTATTGGATTGATGATTGCCATCGGTGCCTTCCATGCCTTTCCCGCGTCCGCAGCTTCCCCTTGGAAAGACGGCGAAACGGTCACCTACCACATTTACTGGGGCATGATCTTCGCCGCCGAGGCCGACTTCATGACCGCACGCGATGGCGATTTCTGGGACCTCAAGATGGAGCTGCGCTCGCGCGGTGTGGTGGAGGGATTTTATCCGATCCGCAGCAACTTCTCCTCAAGGCAGGAGGAAGGCCGGTGGCGCTCGCACGGTTTCCACTTCGACCGCAACGAGGGGGAGCGCGTGCGCAAGGGCAACGTCCGGATCGACTACGCCGCCGGACGCGGCGTGTTTCGCAACGAAATCGACGGCAAGAATAAGGAATTTGACGTCAACGGCGACATGGATGATTTTCTGTCGATGTTGTACAGCCTGCGGCGGGTGGATTGGAAACGGGAGAAGCAGGCGACCATTCGCACCTACGAGAACCAGAATGTCAAAGAAGGCATTGCCAAACTGATCGGACACGAACCGGACGGCATCACCGGCCACCGCGGCACCCCGCTGTTGGTGATCGAAGCCTTGGAGACCGTGGCCAAGGACTCCACCCGCCGTCCGTTGTGGGCAAAAATCTGGATCACCGACGACGAACAACGCATCCCGGTCCGCGCGGAGTTGCGGATCAAATACGGGACGTTTGTGATCAAGCGTCCATAGGGTCCGTGGCCCTTCCTCACGTGACAAAGTTCAAGCCTGCAGGCTGTCTTCCGGCGGGCACGGAGTCCCGCCCTCCCATTCAGACGCCCCAGGGGGCGGCGGGTCATTCTATGGGGGGTGACTCCACGATGAACCAAGGTGGGGCCACTACGACGGCTCGGAGGCCGCCGCTACATCCAACGTCCATGTGCGGCGGCGCGGTGCTCAGACCGGGTCGCCGGTGAGGCGGATGAATTTACGGTAGAGATCGGCGTAGATGCCGTTTTGTTCGACCAACTGATCGTGGCTGCCGCGCTCGGCGATGATGCCGTGGTCGAGAACCAGAACCAAATCGGCGTGGCGAATGGTGCTGAGGCGGTGGGCGACGATGAAGCTGGTGCGACCGGAAACCAGTTTGCGCAGGGCGCGCTGGAGACGAGCCTCGGTGATGGTGTCAATGGCGCTGGTGGCCTCGTCGAGGATGAGAATGCGGGGGTCGGCAAGAAAGGCGCGGACAAAACACACGATCTGGCGCTGGCCGAGGGAAAGACCGGCACCGCCCTCGCCGACTTCGGTTTGAAAGCCCTCCGGCAGGTCTTCGATCAGGTCCAGGCAATCGAGCGCGACGGCAGCGGCGCGCACCTCGGCATCGGAGGCGGCGGGGCGTCCGAGCCGGATGTTTTCCATGACACTGCCGGTGAAAAGGAAGTTGTTCTGCAGCACCATGCCGAGCTGGCGGTGGAGGGAGTCGCCGGTGGCGGTGTTGAGATCGATGCCGTCCACTTTCACCGCGCCGGAGTCGGGGATGTAGAATTTGGCCAGCAAGTTGATGATGGAGGACTTGCCCGATCCGGTGTGGCCGACGAGGGCGATGGTCTGTCCGGGCTCCGCGCAAAAGCTGACGTCATGCAGGACCGGGGTGCCGGGTTCGTAGGAAAAGGTGACGTGGTCGAATTCGACCCCGCCTCGGAGGGCCGGCAGATCGCGGGCGTCTGGGGCATCCTGCCAGGTGGGCTGAGTGTCGAGGAGTTTGAAGACGCGCTCGGCCCCGGCCATGGCTACCAATGCGTGGTTGTATTGCATTCCGAGGTTTTGAATGGGAGAGAAAAAGAGGCTCGAGAGGAAAAAGAAGGTGACCAGATCGCCCACTTGGACGTCGAATCCCCCCAAGAGCGCGCCGTAGCCGCTGAGCACAACGAGGGCTGCCATGAAGAATTGGGTGTTGAGTTCAAGCAGGGGCATGAAGACCGAGGAGGCGCGGGCGACGCCCATGTTGTATTTGGAATGGTCCTCCACGAGATTGCGGAACAGGCCCATGTTG
>CAZTYG010000021.1:13105-13794 GCA_964617445.1 uncultured Blastochloridaceae bacterium | reverse complement strand
CGGTGACCGAGGGGCCGGGCCTACCGTTGGTGGTGGTGTTCCTGGCCTTTGGCGCGGTTTTTTACACGTTCTACCACCGCTTCATCAACATTCGCGCGTTTGGACACGCATGGCAGGTGGTGCGCGGGCGTTACGAGCATGAGGAGCATGAGGGAGATGTTACACCGTTCCGGGCACTGACCTCGGCGTTGTCGGCAACGGTGGGACTGGGCAACATCGCGGGAGTGGCGGTGGCCATGGTGATCGGCGGGCCGGGAGCTCTGTTTTGGATGATGGTCCTGGGTTTCTTCGGCATGACCTCGAAGTTTCATGAGTCCACGCTGGCGCAGCTTTACCGCATCCGGAATCCCGACGATTCGTATTCCGGCGGGCCGATGTTTTATTTGTCGGAGGGAATCAAGGATTTGTATCCGGGGCTGAAATGGTTCGGCAAAGTGATGGCGGTAGTGTTCGCGGTGTGCCTGATGTTCGCTTCGCTGGGCGGTGGCAACATGTTCCAGGCCAACCAGGCCTATGAGGGGTTCTATACCATTTTTGTGCTTCCGCATTTGGCGGAGACCGACGCGGATGGACTGCGGGTCACCTTGAGCTACGGCTTCGGGGTGTTGATGGCGGGGTTGGTGGGATTTGTGGTATTGGGGGGCATCACCCGGATCGGGGCGGCGACATCAAGGTTGGTGCCATTCATG
>CAZTYG010000021.1:9199-13095 GCA_964617445.1 uncultured Blastochloridaceae bacterium | reverse complement strand
CATGTCCAACTCGCCGCGCCCGCTTTTGCGCTGCTGGCCTGCGCGGTGATCCTGTTGTTCAACGCGAAGGAGATTCCCGGGGTGATCGCGATGGTGATGAGCAACGCGTTCTCGTTTGGCTCGGCCTATGGCGGGTTGGTCGGGGCGATGATCGTGGGTTTTCAGCGTGCGGCATTTTCCAGCGAGGCGGGGCTGGGTTCCTCGGCGGTGGCGCACGCGGCGGCGAAGACATCGGAACCGGCGCGCGAAGGCTTTGTGGCGAGTCTGGAGCCGTTCATCGACACCATCGTGGTGTGTTTCATGACTGGCATGGTGGTTTTGATCACCGGGGCTTATGTCGCCGACGTGCAGGGCGGGGCGGCGGTAACACTCAACGCCTTTCAAAAGACGCCCGTGCTCAATACGTTCATGCCGTATGTTCTCTCGGTCTGCATCATTCTTTTCGCGTTTTCGACCATGTTGGCGTGGTGTTATTACGGGGAGCGGGCGTGGGGTTATCTCTTCGGCATTCGCAGTGTGATCATTTTCCGGCTGATCTTTGTGGTGTTTGTATTCATCGGCACGGTGTCCTCGCTCAGCGCGGTGATCGACTTCGCCGACGCGGCGCTGTTGAGCACGGCGATTCCGAACATCCTCGGCGGGATCATTTTGGCGCCGCTGGTGAAGAAGCAGTTGGACAGCTACTGGACGCGTTACAAGGCCGGGAAATTTGAAAAGGACGCGACGGATTACGAAGTCTGACGGGCGAGGCGGGCTTTGCGCGGCAGGGAACATTCACGAAAATCGCGAATGGCACGGATGCGGCGGCGGGCGTTCATGCGGTCGGCACGGCGGATGAAGTTCCCGGCGATGCGCGAGGCCAGAGCGTAGCGGCGGCGGAGGCGGGGATCGGGGAAGTCGTTGTGTCCTTCCAAGATTTGAAGGCGCAGCCAGTGGCGGTAATCATCCATCAATTCCCCGGCCAGCAGGGTGCCGAGCCGGAGCAGGAGGTAATAGACATCGACTTTGGCCTGGGCTTCGAGGGCGCAGGCGAACTGTTCGGAGTCGAGGCGGCAGCCACCGCGACGGAAGGCGAGGGCGGCGTGAATACCGTGGGTGATTTCCTCGGCGAAGGCGATGAGGGCGGCGATGTTGCGATGGCTGATGGACTCACGCGGGTTTTCCTGTTCGAGCCGTTCGATGAGGGAGGGGGCGTAGTAGATGGCGATGTGGAGATTGCCGCCGTGGAAGCGGAGGTAGGTGCGGGCGTCCAAGGAAAGTCCGGCGGGAGCACCGGCCAGGGATGCGAGTTGATGCGAACGGGAGGGGCCGATGAGGCAGGCCTCCAGATCGACGCCGGAGGGGCCGTAGGTCCGCTCCAGCACCGATTGGAATTCGCGCAGGAGGGTCATGCGGCGCCGGGATGGGGCAGGAGGTGGTTGCCGCCGTGGAGGTGGAGGATGTCAGCAGAGAGATGGTTGAGGGCGCGGCGCACCTCGCGAAAGGCACCGCCGAGCCTGCGGTAAACGGCGCGATGTTCGGTCTCGTCGGCAAGGCGGTCGGTGCCGGCCGCCAGATAGCTGCCGCCGCCAACCTCTTCGTAAAATTTGATGCCGGGTCCGCCACGCAGTTCGCATTGGGCGCGGACGCGGTCGGCAAAGATGCCGCTGATGAACAGGGAGTAGTCGCCGACATGGGCGCGAATCATGAGGCGCTCCCAGGGGCCAGCCTTGGCCATGATCATGAGCAGGTCGGAGATGTAGGGGTGGGCGAAGAGCGGGGCGGTGCGCTGGTCGTTTTGCGCCACGGCACGGCGTCCGAACTCCACTAGAACAGCGGCAATGTAGTCGGTGAGGGAGCGGTCGTCGATGCCGGACTGGGTCAGCACGCGGCGGGTGAGGACATAAAAGTAGAAGTCGGGGGAGACGCGGAGAAAGCTGGTATCGTCGAGCAGGGCTTTGTAAACCAGGTCGTGGTCGAGCACGCAGTCGCGGGTGGACTCGTCGGCGAGGAGCTTGGCAAGGGGAACGGCGTCCGCGCGGCTTTTGGACAATACGTTCACCACGAACTGGAAATCGTCCGCAGTGAACCTTCCACGACAATTCGCCTTGAGCATAATATCATCCGGAGCATCAATCATGCCATCGTCCGGACATGCGTAGTGTAACCGGAAAGAGACAGGAAAGCCAGAGAAATCTGTTGGATGAATCAAGGTGTGCGCGTCCCCCAAAACGGCGTGGCTGGCGCGCGAAAACTCCCTCCCCACCCAACCCGGCGTTCCAATTTCAAAACGCAAATGGTTCACCTGTAACATTTGCAATTACGAGCAAATGTTACAGGTGAACCATTTGCTCTTCCAAAAAATGGGGGAGGAAGGGTGTGGGGGGCGGCCTGTGGTGTGGCGGATGTGGTTATGCGAGGTCGACGAGGCGGTGGTCGCGGGCGGAGGAGTAGAGGGCTTGGATGAGGGCGACGGCTTGGCGGCCGGCGCGGGCATCGACCAAGGGGGTGCCGCCGTGGCGGCAGCAGTCCATGAATTCGGCCATCTGGGTGCGGTGGGCGTCGCCCCAAACCCAGGAGTGGCCGAGGCCCGCGTCGGAGGTTTCGGAGACGGCGGCGCGGGTGCCGCCGGAGGCGACGCGTTGGGCATCGGGGTGGGCGCGGCCGCGAATGATGTCGCGGTCTTTGATGGCGAGGGTGTGGAGTTCGTCGCCTTCGAGAATAGCGGTGCCGTTGCGGCAAGCGAGGGAGAGGAAGGCGGGATGGCCGGGAAACATGGCGGTGGAGGCCATGAGGGTGCCGATCGCGCCGTTGTGGAACTCAATGGTGGCGCAGATGTGGTCCTCGACTTCGATGCGTTGGTGGATGGCGTTGGTGGCGCGTGCCCAGACGCGGGAGGCGGGGCCTGCGAACCAGAGCATGAGATCGAGGGTGTGAATGCCTTGGTTGATGAGGCAGCCGCCGCCGTCGAGGGCGCGGGTGCCGCGCCAGTCGGCGGAGTCGTAGTATTCCTGGGTGCGATACCAGGGGATGCGGGCTTCGACGCCGAAGAGGTCGCCGAGTTCGCCGCTCTCCATGCATTTGCGGATATCGCGGGCGGCGGGGTCGAAGCGGTGTTGGGAGACGACGGCGGCCTGGAGGCCGGATTGTTTTTGGGCGGCGATGATGCGGTCGCAGGCGTCGGTAGTGACGTCCATGGGTTTTTCGATGAGGACGTGTTTGCCGGCGCGGAGGGCGGCGACGGCGCAGTCGGCGTGGAGGCCGCTGGGGGTGCAGATGGTGACGGCGTGAATGGCAGGGTCGGCCAGGATGTTGTTCCAGTCGCGCGCGGTGGAATGGTGTTCGGTGGCGAAGGCGGCGGCGCGGTCGGGGTCGATGTCGCAGACGGCGGCGAGGCGTGCGGAGTCGCCGAAGGAGCGGATGGCTTTGGCGTGGGTGTTGGCGATCGAGCCACATCCGGTCAGTGCCCAGCAAAAAACTCCGTCCATAAACATGCCCACGCTATCGAATTGGCGGCGTGAGGCAAGTGTGGGATGGCGGGGCGATCAGAGGGCGTCGCGGCGGCCGGCGGCGTAGGCTTCGAAGACGCGGCGGATTTCGTCGCGGACGCGAGTGAAGCAGGCTTTGATTTCGGCGTCGGAGCCGGTGGCTTTGGCAGGGTCGTCGAAGGGGAAGTGGTGGCGGTGGGCCTGGCCGGGGAACATGGGGCAGGCTTGGTCGGCGTTGCCGCAGACGGTGATGACGGTGTCGACCGGGCGGTCGAGGAAATCGTTCATGTGTTTGGAGGTGTGGGAGGAGATGTCGATGTCGATTTCGGCCAGGGCCTGGATGGCGAGCGGGTGGACATAACCGGCGGGGTGGGAGCCGGCGGATTGGACGTCGAGGAAGTCGCCGGCGGCGGCGCGGAGGATGCCTTC
>CAZTYG010000021.1:8922-9189 GCA_964617445.1 uncultured Blastochloridaceae bacterium | reverse complement strand
GCAGGAGTTGCCGGTGCAGAGGATGAGGACGGTGGGTTTGGCGGGGTTGGACATGGCGTGAGTGTAGGGGGTGGTGCAGGTGGGGGCCAGTGACATTTGGGTGGCGCGGCTCTTCGTAGTGAAGCGATTGACCGCGCGGTGTGGAGCCGCAAGCTGGAGGCGTGCGGAGATTGATGTTGAACCGTTGGTTCCGGTTGCTGGCCATCTGGCCGGGGGTGCTTTATGTTTTTCTGGTGGGTTGGTTCACCGTGATGCAGCAGGGGATGA
>CAZTYG010000021.1:902-8912 GCA_964617445.1 uncultured Blastochloridaceae bacterium | reverse complement strand
TATCCGGGGGAGCGGATGTATTCCGGGGAGTCGCTGGATTCCCCGCAGGTGAGGGAGGAGTTGGCGCGCGCGGGGGCCGGTGTGTGGCGGGGCGCTGACGGAGAGTTTCAGGGATTTTTCCACCAGAGTCCGGGTGCGAAAGCGCGGTGGATCATTTTTTATGGCAATGGCGACCACGCGCGTCGGGCGCTGGGATGGGGGAGGGTGTTGGCGGAGATTTTGCCGGACATGCCGGTGGATTATTATGTGATGGAGTATCCGGGTTACGGGCCGCGTGAAGGGACGCCGTCGGAGGAATCGATTCTGGCAGCGGCGGAGCGGGCGCTTGAGTCTTTGCCGGAGGACGGGCGTCCGGTGTATTTGTTCGGCCAGTCACTGGGCGCGGCGGTGGCGGTGGGGCTGGCGGGGCGGCGAGCGGATCAAATCGACGGCCTGGTGCTGGCCAATCCCTTCGACACGATGGAATCGGCAGGGCGCAATGTTCTGCGCGGGATGTTCGGTCCGTTGGCTGGGGTGTTTCCAGTGGGGTGGATGTTGCGGGACCGGTATGAATCGGTGGGGCATATCCGGGTGTTCGACGGGCCGGTGGCAGTGGTGACGATCGAGCAGGATCACTTGACACCGGCGTGGATGGCGCGGCGGCTGGTGGCGGCGGCGCCGGGGCCGGTGCGATTGTGGGTGCAACCGCATTCGGGGCACTGGGTGGATATGAGGCCGTCGCCAGAGGCGGCGGAGTTCCTGCGGTTTGTGATTGGTCCGGATGTGGTGCCGGAGGTAGAGCCGGAGGTAGAGCCGGGTGGCTGAGCCGGGCTGGCGGTTAGAGGACCATCTTGCGACCGTTGCCGACGTCGAAGAGGGAGGACACGGATTCGCCGCAGTGGATGCGTTTGATGGCTTCGCCGAGGAGGTCGGCGACCGAGAGAACAGTGAGGTGGAGGCCGTCGACTTGGGGCTGGGGGGTGCTGTCGGTGGTGATGAGTTCTTCGATGGGGGAGTTCTGGAGGCGCTGGACGGCGGTGTCGTTGAGAATGGCGTGGGAGACAATGGCGTAGATTTTGCGGGCGCCGGCGGCCTGGAGGGTTTTGGCGGCGGAGGTGAGGGTGCCGGCGGTTTCGGTCATGTCATCGACGATGAGGACGTCGCGGTCATTGACGTCACCGACGACGTAGAGGGCCTCGGTTTCGGTGGCGGAGATGCGTCGTTTGGCGACGATAGCGAGGCTGGCGCCGAGGGTTTGGGAGTAGGCGGAGGCCATTTTCATACCGCCAACATCGGGGGAGACGACCACGGGGTTGTGGAGTTTTTTGTCGAGGAGGTATTTATAGAAGACGGGGGCGGCGTAGAGGTGGTCGACAGGGATGTCGAAGAAGCCCTGGATTTGCTGGGCGTGGAGGTCCATGGTGAGGACGCGGTTGGCGCCGGCGGTGTCGAGGAGGTTGGCGACGAGTTTGGCGGTGATGGGGACGCGGGGTTGGTCTTTGCGGTCTTGACGGGCGTAGCCGTAGAAGGGGACGACGGCGGTGATCCGGTAGGCGCTGGCCCGGCGCGCGGCGTCGAGCATGATAAAGAGCTCCATCAAGTGGTGGTTGGTGGGGGGGCAGGTGGGTTGGATGATGAAGACGTCGTTGCCGCGAATGTTCTCGTTGAATTTGACGAAGCTTTCGCCGTCAGGGAAGGAGGTGACGGTGGCCTCGCCGACACCCACGCCGAGATAGTCGGCAATGGACTTGGCCAGGGGGAGGTTCGCGGAGCCGGAAAAGATTTGCAACTGGTTGCCGAATGCGTGGGACACCCAAGTTGTTTTAAAGCGGGGGGGAGCCGGGGCAAGGGAAAAGCCAAAAAAAGCGTTTGGAGGGGTGTTGAAAAAGGTTGACCAAACGACGGGGTTCCCCTTGACTCTCCAGTCCGATTCGAACCGATAGAAAGAATTTATGGCACAACGTATTCAACTCAAAGCCGTCAGTCGCACCCAACTGGGCAAGTCCAAAGTGCGCCAAGCCCGCGCGGCGGGCCGCATTCCCGGTGTCCTTTACGGCCATGGCGAACCCCAGCCTCTGGAACTCGCGGCCGTGGAATTCATCTCCGCCATCCAGAAGGCCAGCTCGGAAAACGTGCTGGTGGACCTGGAGATCGGCGGCAGCAAACACCTGGCTCTGATCCAGGAGGTCCAGCATCATCCCCTGCGCGACAAGGTCCTCCATGTGGACTTTCACGAGATTGATCCCAACCAGAAAATCCACGCCGAAGTACCAGTGCATGAATTGGGAGAAGCAGCGGGTGTGAAAAACGGCGGGATATTGGATCACTCCCTTCGCACCATCAAAGTCGAGTGTCTTCCCCAACATCTCCCCGAAAGCTTTACTGTCGATATCTCCCAATTGGAGGTCGGCCAGGCCATTCATGTGGGCGACCTTCCGGTCCCCGAAGGGGTGGTTATTCAGAACAACGCAGAACTTCCGGTCTTCATGGTGCATGCCCCGCGCGTGGAAGCCGCGGCCACGGATACCCCCGCAGCCGCCGCGCCCGAAGTTATCACCGAGAAGAAAGCCGAAGCGGCGTCGGGCGACAAGGAGAAGTGATCGTTGTCGAAATCGTCTCTGGTGGTGGGGCTCGGCAATCCCGGCGAACGCTACCGGGGAACCCGGCACAATTTTGGTTTCGAGGTTCTCGATGCCTGGGTGGAACAACGGGGCGCGTCCTGGCGGACCGCCTCGTTCGCTCAGGCCGAAACCTGCCGGTTGGAAGAGGATTTGTGGCTGGTCAAACCCCTGGCCTTCATGAACCTCTCCGGGCCCGAAGTGCAACGATGTTTGCGCTGGTGGCGCCTGCCGGTGGAGGAGGTCATTGTGGTGGTGGATGATATCCAACTGCCGCTCGGCCGCCTCAGGCTCCGTCCGTCCGGTTCGTCCGGCGGGCACAATGGACTCCGGTCCATTGAGGAGTCGCTCGGAACGACGGCCTACGCCCGCATACGCGGGGGGGTAGGCGGCTCCGATCAGGGGGTGGACTGGAAACAACACGTCCTGGAACGGTTCGGCCGCCAGGAAACAGAAACGGCGGGAAAGATGGTCCGGCGGGCGGTGGACGCCTTGCAACTGACACGGACCGACGGACTCGCCAAGGCGATGGAACGATACAACGGAGATGATTGATATGCGCAGCTACGAAAGTTTGTTTATCCTGAATATTCAGGGCAAAGAAGATGGTGTGGACCAGGCCATGGCCCACATCAAAACCACCATTGAATCCCTCGGCGGCTCGGTCAAAGGCACCCAGCGAATGGATCGTCGCAAGTTCGAGCGAATCGCCGGAAAAACCGATTCCGGTTACTATCTCGGCGTCAATTTCGAGCTCGACCCCGCGAAACTCACCGACCTCAACAACAAATTCAAGCTCGACGATCTGGTCTTCCGCCAGTTCTATCTTTCCAAGAAAGACACGAAAGCCGCAGCCGCTGCGGCTTGATTTTCACTCCACCGCATTCTCAAACCCCTTCCTAAGACACTGCCATGGCCTCCCTTAACAAAGTCTTCCTCCTCGGCAACCTCACCCGCGACCCGGAAATCCGCCACACCCCGAAAGGTACCGCTGTTGGTGACCTGGCCATGGCCATCAACATGACCTACCGCACCGCGGACGGCCAGGACAAGGAAGAGGTTTGTTACGTCGATGTCGTTGTCTGGGGACGCCAGGCCGAAACCTGCAAGGACTACCTGAGCAAAGGCTCGCCGATATTTGTCGAAGGCCGCCTCCAACTCGACCAATGGGAAAGCCCGCAGGGTGAAAAACGCAGCCGTTTACGCATTCGTGCCGAACGTGTCCAGTTCCTGGGACGTGGGGGTGGCAGTGGCGGCGGCGGGTCCTCGCGCGGCGGCCACGACCGCGGCGAGAGCCATGGTGGTTCCTCCCGCTCCCATGAGGACGAGGCTCCGCGCGGCGGCGGCGGACGCGAACCCGAAGATTTCCACGACAGCCACGCCGACGACGACATTCCGTTCTAAACCCTCGCCGCCAACGATTTTTTTAACCCGAACAACCCACCCCCGCAGAAACAAGGAGCCCTCATGGCACTCGAAGTCATCCTCAAACAACCGGTTTACGGCCTTGGCGCCGAAGCCGACCTGGTCAAAGTCAAACCCGGCTACGCCCGTAATTTCCTCTTCCCGCGCGACCTCGCCGTCGCCGCCACCTCCGCTTCGAAAAAGCAGTTGGAAGAACTTAAAAAACAACGTGCCGAACGCGAAGCCCGCGAACTCAGTGAGGCGGAGGAAAAAGCCGTCGTCCTGAACAAGGTGACCATCACATTCCAGATGGAAAGCGCCGAGAACGGCAAGCTCTTTGGCTCCGTCACCAACCAGGACATCGCCGAGCGCCTCGCCCAAATGGGCCACGAGGTGGACCGCCGCAAGATTTCCCTGCCCCGTCCGCTCAAAGAGGCCGGCACCCAGGATGTGGTCATCAACCTCGGAGCGGGCATTGCCGCGAAGATCAAAGTGGTCGTTACCGCACCCAACGCCACGGCCGAAGAGGCCGCCGAGGAGGAAGTGCCTAAAAAGAAAAAAGGCGCCAAGACCCGGGCCAAGGCGGACGAAGCGGAAGAAGTCGAAGCGGAATAACATGGTTCATCGGTTGTAGCGGCGGCGCCGGCCGCCGGAGAAATAGGGGCTGGTGGGAGGACGTGTGTGGGAATCACTCCCCGATGAACCATGACGTGTCGGGCTTGTTCTCTGCCGACCGGTGCGGTCGGTTACTGCCACGTCCGCAGTGCTCCGAATTGTATATCGGACGTGCGCTCGACATCCCCGCAGTTCCCCTGACTCGACGCCCATCGGCGAGCGCGTATTCTTCCCGACATGAGCGCAGGCCCATCCATTCTGGTCGTGGGCGGAGGCATTGCCGGGACTTTGGTTGCATGGAATTTGTCGCGGGCGGGGGCAAAGGTGACCCTGGTTGATGACGCCCGGCCCGGGCGGGCTTCCGTCGTGGCAGCCGGATTGCTCAATCCTGTTTCCGGGATGAGGCTCACCCTCGCCACCGACATCAACCGTCTTCTCCCGGTGGCCCACCGCGTCTATGCCGCATTAGAATCGGCCTGCGGACAGCCATTCTTCCATCCGCTGCCCATTCATCGTGAATTTCGCTCCGAGTGGGAATGGGAGCAGTGGCAAAATCGCCGGAACCGACTTGAGGGTGGTGAATACCAACCCTACATCGCCGCCGAGCACGCCCCGCATCCTCCATCCGCACGCTGGGGTGGGGTCACATTCCAAGGCGGGGGATGGCTCGACTACTCCCAAATATCCAGAGTGCCTCAATTTTTTCATATGAAAGTATGTCATGAAACCCTTGCGTTTGAGGACATTGCCTCTTCTGCGACGCAAGTGGTGTGGCGCGGAGAGGTTTGGGACTATGTGGTATGGTGCGAAGGTTATGCTCCGGACAACCCGCGGCTGGGTGGTTTGGACTGGAAGCCGGCAGCGGGGGATGTTCTTACTGTGCGAATGCCGGGTTGGGATGGCAGGCGCATTCGTCAGCGCGGATTGTTCACGATCCCGCTGGGCGGGGACCGATTCCGGGTGGGAGCGAGTTATGTGTGGGATGATTTATGTCCCGATCCCCGCGCGGAGCGCCGGGAAAGCTTGTTGGAGGAGTTGCGTCATTGGACAGGAATCGAGCCGGAGGTGTTGGACCACGCGGTCGGCATCCGTCCGATTCTGAAGCGCAGGCTCCCGGTGATTGGCCCGGTCCCCGGACAATCGCGCGCGTTTGTTCTCAACGGTCTTGGATCGAAAGGAGCGTTATGGGCGCCATGGGCGGCGGAGACGCTGGCCGGTGTGGTGTTGCGCGGGGAGCCGATGCCCGATCGATTCGGCCTCCATCCGCCCTCGGAATCGGCACCGCCCCGCCTTACCGCGCTGGCACAAGAGGCGGTGGCGACCCGGTTGTTGGATGGTGCGCTGGCGGTGGACGCCACAGCGGGCAATGGCCACGACACTCATTTTCTTGCGGGCCGTGTGGGGAAGCGGGGAATGGTGGCCGCCTTTGATGTGCAATCCGCGGCGTTGCATGCAACCGGGAAACGGCTGGCGGCGGCGGGCTTGGAGCGGCGGGGGTTGCTGGTGGATCGTTCCCATGCGGAGGCCGGGGATCATTTGCCCGCCCACTGGCGCGGGCGGGTGCAAGCGGTGATGATGAATCTGGGCTATCTGCCCGGCGCGGACCACGGGGTGGTGTCCCGCGCAGACTCCACGCTGGCGTTTCTGGACGAGGTGCTGGACTGGATGGGGGAGAAAGCGATCATCTCGGTGATCGCTTATCGCAGTCACCCCGGCGGGGAGGCCGAGCACTGTGCGGTTGCGGGTTGGATGGCCAACCGGGAGCGGGAAGGCTGGCGCTTACGGCGCAGCGCGGGTCCCGCCGGGGACAGTCCCGAATGGTTTTGTTTGGAGCGCGGCCCGTTTCCTTGAGTTGTCGTCGGTTGGGAGAGATCACCCGCACAGGCGGCGGAGGACGAAGTCGCGGATGGGAGCGGGCAGGTCGGCGGCGTGTTGTTGGAAGCGGGCGGAGACGGAGGCAATGTCCGCGGGTCCGCCGTCGCGCAGGATCGGGGTGCAACCAATGCGGCCGGTGCGCTCACCGTCATCGATCCGGTGGTGGGAAAGTCCGGCGTTAGGAGTCCAGCGCAGGGATCGTTGGTCACCGAAGCGGTCGTAAACCAGTTCGAATCCGAACAGGTGTTGTTGTTCGTCGAACCAGAGGATGAGTTCCATTTCCCCGTCCATCATCCACTTGCGTGGGAGGTCGCCGGGGACCTGGCGGATGGGAGTGTCCCGGAGCATGGGGCGAGGGGGAGGTCAGTTGCGGATGCGGTCCTCGAGTTTGACGAAGTAGGCCTCGGCGGCCTCGTCGAGGAGATCAGGGGAGATGGTGATGGGGGTCTGGTGGAAGCGGCAGGAATCGATGACCAGCTCGATGATGTCGCGGGGCAGACAGCCGCGGAAGGGGCGCATGTGCGGGCGGAGGTGTTTTTGAATGAAGTAGTCCACAACTTCGACGCTGTAAGGCATGCCTTTGATCCGGCTCATGAGTTCCCAAATCTTTTTGAAGTTTTCCTCGGAGGGGTTGGAGATGGGAATTTTGTAGCGGATACGGCGCAAGAAGGCTTCGTCCACGAGGTCTTTGGGGTCGAGGTTGGTGGAGAAGATGATGAGCTGGTCAAAGGGGATTTCGATTTTGACGCCGGTATGGAGTGCGAGGAAGTCCACCTTTTTTTCCAGCGGGACGATCCAGCGGTTGAGCAGTTCCTTGGGGTCCATGCGTTGGCGGCCAAAGTCGTCGATCATGAAGGCACCGCCGTTGGCCTTCATCTGGAAGGGGGCCTCGTAGTAGCGGGCTTCATCGTTCCAGATGAGGTCAAGGGAGTCCATGGTCAGTTCGCCGCCGACGATGATGACGGGGCGTTTGATGAGGCGCCAGCGGCGGTCGAATTTTTGTTGCAGACGGGTGTCTTGGTCCTCTTCGACCAGGTGGTGGTTGTAGTCGTCGAAGAGGCGGATGATGGAGCCGTTGACCTCGACGGCGTAGGGGATGAAGATGTTGCCGCCGAAGGCTTCCACGATGCGTTCGGAGATCGATGTTTTTCCGTTGCCGGGAGGGCCGTAGAGGAAGATGGACTGGCCGGAGTTCACCGCAGGACCAACTTGATTGAGAATGGTTTCGTCAAATATCAGGCCTTCGAAGGCACCGGTAAGGCGGCGTTCGTTGACCTGGATGTGGCGGATGGTCTGCAGGCCGGTGGCATGGGTGTAGGCGTCCAGCGAAACGGGCGCGGGTCCGGTGTAGGCGGAGATCTCGAAGAACTGCTGGGCGCGGGCGCGTCCGGCGTCGGAGATGCTCAACACATAGGAGATGGCCTGAAGATCGCCGCGGGTGACTTCGACCAGGCGGTTGGCACGAAGTTGCTCAATGACCGGTTCGACCACGTTGAAATAGGGCAGGCAGAGGTAGTCG
>CAZTYG010000021.1:673-892 GCA_964617445.1 uncultured Blastochloridaceae bacterium | reverse complement strand
TCAGACCCTCGATCAGTACGACATCAATATCGATCTGATCCAAGTTCTCCAATTCGGGGGGAACGAACAACGAGGCACCGGCCAGAATATCCTGCATAAGCTCATTGATGCCAATGATTTGCTGCCGTTACAAGACTAAAGGGGATGGGCGTCGAAATTAGTCTTTCAGGTGAGGGTGAAGCCTGAAAGAATCACCGCACGGTCCGCAAACCCCGGATG
>CAZTYG010000021.1:0-663 GCA_964617445.1 uncultured Blastochloridaceae bacterium | reverse complement strand
CGGATGGAGTGGGTAATCATTTCCACTGGTTGGTGGAAACTCCCGAAGCCAAACTGGCGGCGGGAATGAAATGTTATTTTTGGGGTGTGCACCCAGAAGTTTGAGCGGATCGGAAGACTAAAATCGCCCCGCCAGCTCCCCAAGCGGCGTATTGCTTCGCTACCGAAGGTTTTTTCAGCACCCCCGCAGCAGGTCGTCCCAGGAGCATTGCAGGGTGCGGCGCAGCGCATCGGCCACAAAAATAGTGGGAGCATACAGTCCGGCCTCCAGATCCTGAAGATAGCGTGTGGAGATGTCGGCTTTTTCCGCAAGGGATTCCTGCGTCCAACCTGCGGCGACCCGCAGACGGGCAAGATTTCTTCCCAATTTCAAGGTTTCGGGGCGATTTTTCTTGGAAGGGGACACTGCAATTCAAACTGCGCGCAAAGCATGGCGAGAAACACACGGTATACTGTGCTTTTTACTTGCCCAAGGCTCCCACTGCCATTACAACCGTGGCCATGAAAGCCGTCCCGTCGCCTTCGGCCCTTTGGGCATATAAGTTTGTTTGCCTGTTTGGTTATGTAAATTTATGCGGAAAAGTTTTGACACCGAAGGCAACCGGGCTTGGATTCATTGCCGTGTTTTCAAGGATTTTCCCCCGCTCATTGTTGACCGCCGCCC
>CAZTYG010000020.1:8593-13966 GCA_964617445.1 uncultured Blastochloridaceae bacterium | reverse complement strand
AACGCCGCGCCATCCCGCCCCCCCTCGGCTCCGGCCCCGTCCGCCTCCTCTACATCATCAACTCCGGCAAACAACACGCCCACTCCCTCGTCCGCGCCCTCCTCGCCATCGACAACCTCCACCTCACTGTCGCCGTCGGCCGCGACCAGGCCCTCCTCGAAAAACTCCGCGCCCTCGGAGCCTCCCACCCCCATTTCGAGCTCCACGGCTGGACCGACCAGATGCCCCGCCTCCTCATGACCCATCACCTCGTTGTCACCAAAGCCGGGGGTGCCACCGTCCAGGAAGCCATCGCCGCCGGCTGCCCCCTCATCATCAACCAAGTCGTCCCCGGACAAGAAGAAGGCAACTGGGAACTCATCCGTCGCCTCGACGCCGGCGCACTCGCCCACCGCACCCCTGACGTCCTCGGCCACCTCCGTCGCGCCATCGAAAACAACGCCGCCCTGCTCCATCAATGGCGCGCCAACATCCTCGCCGACCACCGCCCCGACGCCGCCCTCACCCTAGCCCGCCTCCTCCTCGACCGCGCCCCCTGATTCAAACCATAACGCAAAGGAATATTCGGATTTTGAATATTTGTGCTCTCGGAGAAATCACGGCTCAAAATTTAGTGGTTTCCACATTTCCTTTGTCACACCGCAAAGGCCTGACAGATTAAGGAATGCGATGGCCGATTCCAACGACATGGGCGATACCCTTAAGGCTCGTGGTGCCCATGATCATCACGGCGATCACTGCCTCATCCCCCGCGTTCGGGGCCGCTGAAGTGCGCCTCGAACTCCCCACCGAAAACCGCGCCCTCTTCGAGGGTCGCCCCGACGACTTCTTTCAGCCCACCATCAGCCGCCGCGAAATCTCCGGACACTTCGGTTTCGTTCGCACCGGTCAGCCCGAACCCGCCCGCTACTTCGAGCGTTTCCATAAAGGCATCGATATCCGCCCCGTCCGCCGCGACCCCGCCGGTCGACCGCTCGACCCCGTCACCGCCGCCGCTCCCGGACGCGTCGTTTACACCAACCGCGCCGCCAACCGTTCCAACTACGGACTCTACGTTGTCATCGAACATCAATTCGGTTTCCACCGCGCCCACACCTTCTACGCCCACCTCAACCGGATCGAAGTAAAAGAAGGCGACCTCCTCCAGACCGGCGACCGCGTCGGCATCCTCGGCTTCACCGGTGCCGGCATCAACCTCGAACGCGCCCACCTCCACTTCGAATTCACCTTTCTTCTCAATCGCGACTACGCCGGGTGGTACAACAGTGAGGCCCATAAATTCGAGCCCCGCGTCACCCCCAACGACCACGGCAATCACAACGGCCTCAACCATATGGGCATCGATCCCATTCCTATCCTGGAAGCCACCCGCCGCAGCCAACCGCCCACCATCGGGCAAATCTTCGCCGCCGAGCGCGTCCAATTCCGTGTCCACGTCCCCGCAGGTCGCGACTACTTCTGCTGGCAGAAACGTTTTCCCGAAATGGTCCAGGGCGGAATCGACGGCCCCCTGCCCGCCGCTTGGGAAATCGACTGCACCCGCACCGGCATCCCGCTCCATTTCCGCCGCCTCGACCAACCCGTCCCCGATCCAGTCCTTGCCTGGTTCCGCCCCAATCTTTCTCTTCAAGATTGGTTCACCCGCGGCCTCATCGAAGGCCGCGGCCACGAACAACTCAGCCGCCAAGGCAAAAAATGGGCCAGCCAAATCACCTGGATTCCCTAGGTCCTTTTCGTTAACAGGACCTACACCCCATAGAGGGGAGGGCGGGGCTCCGCACCCGCCGGGACCTGGCTCCCCAGGCAAACCATCCTCCCGCAACACCCTCAACGCCCAACACCCCGCACTGGAGGTTCTCCCGCCGGGAGACCGGTTCAATCCATGATTACGACCACCCCTTGAATCATGGACCCAGCTCCCTTTTGCTTTGACGTACAAGCCAACCACCAGCAGCGAAGATGCCAACTTGTATCGATTCCAAATGGCCTACTCCATGCAACATCAACACACCATGCCCACCTC
The DNA here is from genome assembly GCA_964617445.1 of uncultured Blastochloridaceae bacterium. GTDB lineage: Bacteria > Verrucomicrobiota > Verrucomicrobiia > Methylacidiphilales > CAZTYG01 > CAZTYG01. The sequence goes on along the minus strand of CAZTYG010000020.1, from coordinate 11,943 downwards.
CGAGTGCTGTCCTGGTTAACCTGCCGCAACTCCCTCGGCGCAGGTGCAGGCGGGAGTATTGGCGCGAATTCAGGAATCGATGCGACTGCCTGTGCGATGTAAGCGGTATGCGGAGATTGGTATTTACAAAGACGGCTTGTCATGACAGATTTCTGTCATGCAGACCACATTGCGAGTCGATGACTCCACCTACCAGCGAGCCAAGACCAAAGCGAGTGCGCTTGGTATCAGTTTGACGCGCTTTTTTGAAGAAGCGGTGGAGGAACGTTTGGCCCGGCTTGAGCAGAATCGACCAACCAAGAAGATCGTGCTTCCGGTTAGTTCAACCACGGGCCCCCCTATGAGCAACGAGGAGTTGCGCCGGAGGATTGAGGCCGCTGACTTGGAATACGACCTTTCCAAACTTCGCTGACATGGATTTGCCGGACAATAACATCTTGATCAATGCGATCCGAAGTGAGTCTGAGCACCACCGTGTGGCTAAGGAATGGTTGGAAGATGGCCTCAATCATGGATACCCCATCCGTCTTTTTCCAACGGCCGAGCTGGGATTTCTCAGAGTGGTGACTAATCCCAGGATATACTCGGCCCCGACGCCGTTCAAGGAGGCGTGTTTGTTTCTGGAGATTCTCTGCTCTGCTCCAGGGGTGGAAATCACCCAGTGGACTCCGTCCGTCAGAAAGCGTTGGACTAAGTTGTGCCTCGATTTGAAATTGCGGGGAAACGACTGCAATGATGCGATGCTCGCGGCACTGGCGATCGAGAAAAGCCTGCGGTTGGTGACTTTCGACCAGGGCTTCGAACGGTTTCCCGGGCTTCGACTCTTGCTCTTACCCCCCTAGTCGTGCGGGTGAGGAGGACGTGTTTCAGCTTCTCGCAGAAAACGTCCCGCGTTGATCCACTGGTCCCCACGCGCTCTGAACGAGCGCTTGCCCCCGGCGGGCGCAGAGTCCCGCCCACCGGCCGGAGCAAAGTCTGGGAGGAGCGATGGTGTCCGTGTCAGCGTTCCATCCAGGAGCCATCGTCCTGCTGGATGAGTTCGCCGGGCCAGGAGGAGTCGCGGGCGCGGCGGACGAAGTCATGGACCACGGCATCGAGGGGTTTGTTATTGGTGGTGGCTTCAGATTGAAGGATGGCGGAGCGGTCGGTGTTTTCCTCGATGATGATCTTGCCGGCGTATTCGGCATAGGCGGGATCGGGGGGGATGTTGCGCAGGACGAGCATGCCGTCGTTGCCTTCCCCGATGACGCGGTCGTTTTTGAGCGCCTGGACCTCGGACATGCGGTTGCGGCGGTTGACGCGCGGGCTGGTGGCGGCGGACTCGTCCTGTTTGCGCTCGACTTCATGGGTATAGACATCGACCCGCATACCGACGTCGATTTTGACCGGCTCTGTGGTGGTCAGGTTGACGCTGGGGGCACAGGCCGCGAGCAGCAGCGCGGTGGCGGGGAGGAGGAAGGAGAATGGGGATGGGGATAGCCAGCGCACACTCTTATAACTAGACCGACCCTCCCCGCGCGGCAAGCCCCCGCTTCGGTCGCTTTATTCCGCCTCGACCGTCCGGGTTATGAGAGCTTCGAGGGCCCGTGCGGGTGGTTTGCCGTGGGTGAGGACCTGGCGTAGTTCGTGAATGACCGGGGCTTTGACGTTGTGTTCGGTGACCCAATGATGGACGGCCTCGGTGGTGGGGACGCCTTCGGCCACGCCAGAGAGGTGTTCGAGGATTTCGGCCAGCTCGCGTCCGCGCCCCAGCGCCACGCCGACCTGGTAGTTGCGGCTCTGGCCGCTGTAGGCGGTGAGGATCAAATCCCCCATGCCGCTCAATCCGTAGAGGGTTTCCTGTTTGGCACCCATGAGGCAGGCGATGCGGACCATTTCAGCCAGGCAGCGGGTCATGAGGCCGGCCATGCCGTTGTCGCCGATGCCGAGCCCCTGGCAGATGCCGCCGGCCAACGCATAGACGTTTTTAAGGGCGCCGCCGAGTTCGACCCCCACGAGGTCGTGGGAACGGTAGAGGCGGAAGTATTTGCTGTGGGCAGCGTCCTGGATGGAGCGTGCCAGCTCTTCGTCTTCGGCGGCGACGACCGCAGCCGTGGGAGCGCCGCCCTGGACTTCGGCGGCGAATGTCGGGCCGGATACCGCCGCCACCGCATGACCGGGCCACACTTGGGACACCACCTGGCTCACGCGCAACCGACCTTGAATTTCGATGCCCTTGATCAGGCCCGCTACGGGAACTCCGGGGGGCGGCAGGGATGCGAGGCGGGAGCGCAACGCCTGGCAGGGCACGGCCAACAGCACCAGCCCGCCGGGATCACCGCCATGCCAACCGGTCTCGTCACGTCCGATAAAACACACCTCGTGGCCGTTGTTTTGCAGCACCTTGCCGAAGGCGCTGCCCCACGCACCGTGACCGACAATGGAAACCCTCATGGCGTTTCCTCCGGGGCTTCGGCGCTACCCCCGGCGTCCTCCGGTCCCGGTGCGGGTCTTCCGAAACGGGGTTCGGTTCCCTCGCGCAGCCGCTGGATATTGGACCGGTGTCGCCACACGGCCATCGCGCCGAGCAGGATCGACGCGCCCAGCAGCCATGTGTGACCGCCCAGCAGGAACGTCCACACCGGGAGTGTGGCTGCTGCGGCGATCGAGGCCGCCGAAACATAACGGCTGAAGAAAAACACGATCACCCAGGCTCCAATGCAGCACAAGGCGGGCCATGGCAGCAGTGCCAGCAGGAGGCCGGCGGAGGTGGCCATGCCCTTGCCGCCTTTGAAGCCGAGAAAAATCGAATGATTGTGGCCCGCCACGGCGCAGATACCGGCCAGGATCAGCAACAAATCGGAGGGCAGCGGCCATGGCCGTCCGTCGGCCAGTCCGTGCGCCAGCAGCAAGAGCGGAACAAACGCCTTCATGAAATCCAGCGCGAAGACCAAAGTTCCCCACTTTCGGCCCATGACACGGAAGACATTGGTGGCGCCGATGTTGCCACTGCCCATCGTGCGGATGTCGATGCCCTTGACGCGTCCGGCGAGGTAACCGAAAGGCACGCCGCCGATCACAAACATCCCGGCCAGCACCCCGGCCACAAACAGCCAGTCGTTCACGTCCGGGGGGTCCTGTTGGCGAAAATGAACATGTGGTTTGTTTGGCCCGGTGATTCCGTTCCGGCAAGAACAATTGCCGTGTGCTGGTGCATGGAAAAAACACTTTCCGCACCCGATCCCGTTCACTAAAGTTGCGGCCATGTCATCCCAACTGACTCCGGAGCAACTTTCCCTTTACCAGAAAGCCAAAGAGGCCAGCGACCGCAACAACCACGACTACGCGATCGATCTGCTCATCAAACTGGC
>CAZTYG010000020.1:0-8583 GCA_964617445.1 uncultured Blastochloridaceae bacterium | reverse complement strand
CCTCCGCCCACGAAAATCCCGATGTGCGCCGCCTGCTCCGTGCCAACGAGCTGGCCAAATACAGCACTACATCCGCCATGTCCCGCAAGATGTCCTCCGTCAAGGCCTCGTCCATGGCCCTCAAAGGGGGCGGCATTCTCAAAAAAGACCCCAAGGCCGCTCTGGACATCGCCGAAGAAATCCTTCGCGTGGACCCCGCGAGCCAGCCCGGCAACCAGCTTCTGGCCGATGCCGCCAAGGCTCTCGAACTCCAGGATGCCTACCTTCTTGCATTTGAAACCCTGTGCGACACCCACCCCAAAGACGGCAAAGCCCACCGGGCACTTGGCCGCGCTTATTTGGAGGCGGGAATGGCAGACAAGGCCCAGGCGGCATTCCAGAAAGCCGTGGACCTCGTCCCCCACGACGGCGAGGCCATCAAGGGTGTCAAGGACGCCAGTGCCATGGGTGCCTCCCAGAAAGGGTCATGGGAGGGCAAGGGCGACTTTCGCGACTCCCTCAAAAGTTCCGGCGAGGCCATTCTCCTGGAACAGGCCGGGCGTGTCGTCAAATCCACCGAAGCCATCGACAACCAGCTCGCCGGTCTTTTCGAGCAATACAACGAAAACCAGAACAATCTCGCCGTGGTCAAACAAATCGCCGACCTCTGCGAGCGCAAGAACGACTTTGAGAGTGCGTTGAACTACTACCAGTGGGCCTATCATCTCACCAACCAAGCCGACCCCGAAATCGAAAAACGCATTCACACCATCCAGCAGATGCATATCGACGGCATCATTCGCAGCAAGAAGGAAGAAATTCAGGCCGCCGCCGACGAGGACACCCGTGCCGCCCTCCAAGCCGAGCTGGACAACCTGCTCCAGCAACAGTCAGGCGGGCAGTTGGAGTCCGCCAAAGCGCGGGTGGACCGCTACCCCAACGACCTGCAAATCCGCTTCGACTACGGTGCCGCGCTCTTCGCCGCCGGCAAATTCAAGGAAGCCGTGCCCGAACTCCAGCAGTCCCTGCGCCAGCCCAACGTTCGTCAGCGTGCCTACAGCCTGCTCGGCCAGTGCTTCTGGAAACGCAATATGCTCGACATGGCCGTCAAACAATTCGAAACCGCGTCCGCCGAAATGGTTGCCATGGACAACCTCAAAAAAGAAGTCATCTACAACCTGGGCTGTGTTCTTGAGCAGATGGGCAAAAAAAACGAAGCCCTCGCCGAATTCAAAAAAATCTACGAAGTGGATTATTCCTATCGCGATGTTGCTGATCGTGTCGAGTCCTCTTACGAAAATCCGCCCGAAGAGCCGGAAACCCCGGCTGACAAGTTTTGAGGCGCGGGGTTGGTGGTTCGGGGTGAGGGGATGACATTGCTGGGAACGTTACCCCCACAGCATGATCCACCAACCCCCGCCCTCCTTGCGCTGCCAAAGCGGTGTCGGCGCTGCGCTCTGCCACCGCACTCCATAACGTTCGGCTGTGCCATTGTGTGGAAGGCATTGCGACGCCGGGGGTTGGGGCGTAGGATTGCGGGTTGGTGAAAGCACAAACGCAACAGGCGACGGTGACGGCGGAGTTGATCCGGAAATACGACCGGCCGGTGCCGCGTTACACCTCGTATCCCACGGCGTTGAGTTTTGTGGAGATCGCGCCGGCTGATTTGTTGGCTGACAATGCGGAAGTGGCAGACGGTAGGGGACCGGCGTCTTTGTATATTCATCTGCCATTCTGCGAGTCGTTGTGCTGGTTCTGCGGCTGCACGACGGTGATCACCACCGATCATGGGCGGGCGGATGATTATCTGGACCTGCTGGAGTTGGAGATGGAGATGGTGGCACGGGATCACGACCGGACGACGTTGGAACAGGTGCATCTGGGTGGGGGGTCGCCGACGTTTCTTTCGCCGGTACAGCTTCGGCGGCTGGGCGGGATGATTGACAGGCATTTCCGGCGCGGGGAGAATTGTGTATTCGGGGTGGAGGTGGACCCGCGGCGGTTGCGGCGGGAGCAGATCGAAGCACTGGCGGAAATCGGCGCGAATCGGGCATCCCTGGGGGTGCAGGACACCGATCCGCGGGTGCAGGAGGCGGTGCATCGCATTCAGCCGGCGGCGATGACGGAGCAGGCGATGGTGTGGTTGCGGGAGGCGGGATTCGGCTCGGTGAACATGGATTTGATCTACGGCCTGCCGTTGCAAACGCCGGAAAGTTTCGCCCGGACCCTGGAGCAGATCGTTGCCTGGCAACCGGACCGTTTGGCGTTATTCAGTTACGCGCATGTGCCATGGATGAAACCGGCGCAGAAAATTTTGGAGCACCGGAACGAGCTGCCCGCACCGGACACCAAGGTGGCGTTGCTGTTGATGGCGCACGCGGTGCTGGGGGAGGCGGGGTATGAATTCATCGGCCTGGACCACTTCGCTCTGCCGGGCGACGAGTTGGCACGGGCGGCGCGGGCGGGGAAATTAAAGCGCGATTTTCAGGGCTACACCACGCGCGGTGGGGGCAGTCTGATTGGTTGCGGAATGTCGGCCATTTCCGAGACGCCCGGCGCCTACCGGCAGAACCACAAGGACATTGACGCTTACGCGGCGGCGGTGCGGGCGGGACGCCGTCCGGTGGCGCGCGGGCTGGTGCTGACGCGGGAGGATCGGATGCGGCGTGACTTGATCATGCGCATCATGTGCGGCATGGGCCTGGACACCGGGGATTTCGACGCGGCATGGGGAACGGACTTTCGGCGCGATTTCGTCGACGAACTGGAGCGGCTGTCCGGACTGGAGGAGGACGGATTGGTTTTGTGGCGGTTGGATACGCTGGTGATTGCTCCCGCAGGGAGATTGTTTTTGCGGAATATTGCGGCGTGTTTCGATGTCCGGCTGTCGGCGGGAGCGGGGCGTCATGCGAAGGCGTTGTGATGTAGAATCCGATGGCGATGGCGCGGTGGTTCGGCTAGCTTGCGGGCATGTGGAAGCGCCGGTGGCAGCATGTGTTGTTTTTTCTGCGGGTGCAGTGGCCTTTGATACTGGCTTCGCTGGCGGTGGCGTTCGCGTTCTGGCTGGCGTTTCAATTTGTGCAACCCGCGCCTCCCCGGCATGTGGTGATGGCGGCGGGGTTCGAGGACGGAGGGTATGACTATTTTGCCAGGATTTACGCGGAGATTCTGGCGCGCGACGGCATCACGGTGGAAATCCGGCACACGCGTGGGTCGTTGGAAAATATCAGGCTGTTGAATGATCCGGAGTCCGGGGTGGATGTAGGCCTGGCGCAAGGCGGCGTGGGTTGGATGGCGGGCGTATATTTGAATTCTCCGGAGGAGTCGTTGGTGCGTTCGCTGGCCGAGATTTATTACGAACCGTTGTGGGTGTTCTCTCGGCGTGGGGAGGGGTTCGGCGCATTGCGCGATCTGCGTGGAAAAAAATTGGGCGTAGGGCAGCCGGGCAGCGGGACGCATGCACTGAGCGTTGATTTGTTGAAGTGGAGCGGGGTGGACGCGGTCAACAGTGTGTTCGTGGAGCTGGACGAGGCCGGGACGGTCGCGGCATTGCGGGAGGGGCGGATCGATGCCGCATTTTTCGTGGGCGGAACCGGGTCCGCCACCATGTGCCAGCTGGTTGCGGATGACACGCTGGAGCTGCATTCCTTCGACGACGCCAAAGCTTACGCCCGCAGGTTCGGGTATCTATCGGTAGTCACCCTGCCGCGCGGCGTGCTCGACCTGGCGGCGGGTGTGCCGCGACAGGATATGACGATGCTGGCACCGACGACGGTGTTGGAGACGCGCGAGGATTTGCATCCGGCGCTGGCTTATTTGCTGCTGGAGGCGGCGCGGGAGATTCACAGCGGCCATGGTATTTTGTCGGATAAGAACGAGTTTCCGAACATTCGCAACGTGGAGTTTCCGCCGCACAGCGAAGCGGAGCGGTATTTTCAAAGCGGGGCACCGCTGCTGCAGCGGTTTCTGCCTTATCATCTGGCGGTGTTTCTGGACCGGACCAAAGTGTTGCTTCTGCCTCTGCTAACGCTGTTGTTCCCGCTGGTGAAGATCGCCTATCCGACCTACCGCTGGTCGGTCCGGCGCAGCATTTGGAAATGGTACAAGGCGGTGTCGGCGATCGAGTCCGAATACTATCGCGGCGGGGCATCATCCGAAGACCTGCTCAAACGCATTCATGAATTGGAGGTGCGGGTGGCGCAAGTGCATGTGCCGTTCGCCTATGCCTCGGAATTGTACACACTGCGGCACCATTTGGTGATGGTGCGCAAGCTGGTGATAAACGACGAGGCGGGAAAGAACCGGAAGGGGGAACAGAAATGAATCCGTTATTGTTATGCCGGGCGCGGGGAGTATGATGCCCGCCCTTTATGAGTGATCGGAAATACCATGTGGCGGTGGTCGGCGCGACCGGAGCGGTGGGAGTGGAATTGCTTGCGGTGATGGAGCGGCGGAATTTCCCCGTGGCGTCGCTGAAGCTGCTGGCCTCCGCCCGTTCGGCGGGCAAGACCATGAAGTTCCAGGGCCGGGAACACGCGGTGGAGGAATTGACCGCCGGAAGTTTCGTCGGGGTGGACATCGCGTTTTTCAGTGCCGGGGCGTCGCGTTCGCGGGAATTTGTGCCGGCCGCGCTGGAGGCGGGGGCGGTGGTGGTGGACAATTCCTCGGCGTTCCGGATGGACCCTGAGATTCCTTTGGTGGTGCCGGAGGTCAATGCGGAAGACCTGGACCGGCATCCGCGGGTGGTGGCCAATCCGAACTGCTGTGCGGCGATTCTTGCGGTGGCGGTGTGGCCGATTCACCAGGCGGCGGGCATTCGACGAATCGTGGTCAGCACGTATCAATCGGCCAGCGGGGCCGGAGCGGCGGCGATGGAGGAGCTGGAGGAACAGACCCGCGCGCATGTGGAGGGACGCAAGCCGGAGACACGCGTGTTTCCGCACCCGATCGCCTTCAATCTTTTTTCCCACAACACCCCGATCGCCGCCAATGGTTACAACGAGGAGGAGAACAAGCTGATCGCGGAGATGCGCAGGATGTTCCACAATCCGGACCTGGCCGTGGTGCCGACCTGCATCCGTGTGCCGGTGCCGCGGGCGCATTCGGAGGCGGTGGTGCTGGAGTTGGAGCGCCCACTGTCCGCGCTCGACGCCCGCAAGATTCTGCAGAATGCCCCCGGTGTCCGGGTGGTGGACGACCCGGAGAGAAACCATTTTCCGATGCCGATGGAGGCGACCGGGGAGCTGGACGTGTTGGTGGGCCGCATTCGCGGGGATTTATCCTCGCCCAACGGTCTGGCTTTGTTTGTGAGCGGCGACCAACTCCTCAAAGGGGCGGCTTGGAATGCGGTGCAAATCGCCGAGGAACTGGCGCGGCGCGGGTTGAAGGGTGGAGCGTGAGAAGCCACTGGTTTATAGGCTGGCCGGTGACGGCCCCGGAGGGCGTCCTGGCTGCATGGGAGCGGGAATCGCCCGGCGGGGTGAACTGGCAGGACGCCGCCGACCTGCACATCACCATGGCGTTTCTGGGCCCATGGCAGGAGACGCATGTGCCGACGATCAAAAAGATGCTGCCCTCCCTTCCTGCGGCGCCGGATACTGTTACGGCGGGCAACTGGTTGTTGCTGCCGCGCCCGGAGAAATTTTCGGCCGTGGCGATCGGGGTGGTCAACGGCGCTGGGGCGTTGAAGGAGATCATGTCGGAGTGGCACGAACCGCTGCGCAGGCTGGTGGGAGGACCGCCGTCGCGCGGGGAGTTTATGCCGCACATCACCCTGGGGCGTCCCGACCGCAAGGCCGGAAACCAGGACATGGATGGCTGGCGCGAATGGGTGGAAAAGCGCGCGCCGCAGCCAGTGGAATGGAAGGTGGAGGCCCCGGCGGTCTATACGTGGGCGGATGACCGGACCGTGCGACGGTTTCGGCGTGTATAAAGCAAGCAGGTCGGAGGACGGAGGGCAGAAGTCGGAGCCGCCCGGTGGCAGAGGGCGAAGGCTGACGACGGCTCGGAGGCCGCCGCTACAGCCGGAAGAAAATCCGGCTGGTGATTTACTGCATCATGCCGCCGAGAACGCCCTGGCCTTCCCAGCTTTCGGGTTTGTTCCAGGGGACGGTGGAGTAACGTTGCCGATCTTGGCGAGTGGGATCGGGTTCATTGGATGCGCAGCCGATGACACCGGCGGCGAATGCGATTACGAGGACGGCTAGGAAGGATTTTGCGAACATGCCTGGAATATAGACTCAAAAGAGGACTCTGTCACCCACTTGAATTTCGGTTTTGGTCCAGTCGGGCAGGATGTCGGCGACGGCGGTGCCGGCATCGACGGAGACGGTGCGGACCTTGCCGATGAGGGTATCACCGCGATACACGGTGAGATCGATGCCTTCAACCAGGCGGTTGTCCTTGCCGACGTCGAGGACCACGAAGTTCCAGTCCTTGTTGATGGCGAGGACTTTGCCGCTGAGTTCCATGGGGGCGATACGTTGATCACGCAGGCGGTCAAGTTCCTGAAGACGGCGCAAATCGATCTGGAGGCGGGCCATGGTGTCTTCGATGATTTTCTTCTCGGCGGAAAGAATTTGGAGGTCCTCCTGGGCTTTGGTCAGGTTGGCGAGAACGGTTTCGAGCGGACGTCCCCCGAGTTGGCGTTTCATTTCATCGAGTTCGCCCTGAACGCCTGCGAGGGTTTCGCGGGATTGGGCCAGTTCGGTGGTGCGGGTTTCGAGGTCGCGCTTGGTGCTGGCCAATTCGGTGGTCAGGCGTTGGTTTTCGGCTTCGCTGCGGGCAAGGCGTTCGCGGGTGTCGGTGAGTTGGGCGATGGTCTCGGCCAGTTCGTCTTTGGTGGTCTGAAAGGAGGCGTTGAGGCGGGCCAGAGTGGCGGCGGGCTCGTTGATGTTGGTTTTGAAGACAGGATTGAGCGGATTAAAGCTGTATGTAATGGGATCGGGGGAGGCATTCAGTGTGCGCTCTACGGCGGTTAACTGATCCACATACTGCGATTTGTCGAGTGCCACCAGCACACCAAAGGTGATCGCCACCAGCGAAAAGATGATGGACAGGATGATATAGACTTTTCCCGAGTTTGACATTATTAACTCCTTTGAGTGCCTGATGTGGAATGATTTACACAATCAAGCCGCAATTGCTCTTAACTGTCAATAGAAAGATTATTTACCATCGAGCCTGATTTTGGACTTTTTTGAGAATTTCGAGCATTTCGGCCTCAGCGGCGGTCAATTCATGGCGCAGCCAATCGGGATGCTGGCAGGTGGCACCGAGGGATTCGATGGTCAGGGCTTCGGCACGATCCGCAGTGACGACCCATACCCGCGCGGGATCAGGGGCGGAGGCGGTGAGGCGTTCGATGATGGAATCGGCGGTCTGGTCCTGCTGGCTGTAGATGACAGCCATGCGTCCGGGTTGGACTGGTTCGCGGGTCCCTTGTTTGCCGTCGAAGACCAAAGTGACCAGCCATCGCCCCGAATCATGGAGTTTCCCCATGGCGAGACGGAGGGATTCGCGGGCCTTGGCGGGCTGATGGCGGTGCAGGACGCACAACTCATTCCAAGCATGAATCACGCTGTGGCCGTCGATGAGCAGATATCGATGTTGCACCGGTGTGGCCATGTGTGTGAAGGTGGCGGGCCGCGATGAGATTGGCCACCACAAAGATGAGCAGGCGAATCGTTGTGGTTTCCGATTCTCATGACCATTTGCCGGAGAAGGCGGTACGCGCGTGGAAAGGGGCGGACGAGGTTTGGCATTTGGGCGATGTGACGGCGCTGGATGTTCTGGACCCGATCATAGCGGCGGGATTTTTTCTGCGGGTGGTGCGTGGCAACTGCGACGGCATGGACTGGCCGCCGCTGCTGGACTTGGTTCGGGGCGGGGTGCGCTGCCGATTACAACACATTCCTCCCGAACGTCCTCTTCCGCAGGGCGAAACCGATCTGTTGCTGCACGGACACACCCATGTGCCGCGGGACGAAAACATTCACGGGGTGCGGTATTTGAATCCGGGTTCGGTGGGGCGGGCCAACAAGGGCGCGCCGGCGTCCTCTGCCTAGCTGGAACTGGGGGGCGGGCGGGTTGTGTCGTGGCGGGTAGTGCTGGTGGACGGCCTCTGAGAAATCAGGCTGCGTCGGACTTGGAGGGCATGATCAGAATCAGCACGATATATACGATCAGACCGGGAAACGCGGCGCTGAGCAGGCTGGTCAACACGTAGAGAATGCGCACGAGAGTGGCGTCCCATCCGAGGAAATTCGCGATGCCACCGCAAACTCCGAAGAGCACGCGGTTTTGGGATTTTACGAGAGCGGCCATGGAAGGAGCTTGGCGGGAAAGGTGGGTCAGTTCAAGTCAGGAAGGAGAGGATACGCTCGGCGGCTTCGCGCGGGGGGAGTTGACCGGAGGCGACGGCTTGTTCGAGTTCCGGCAGGCGGTCGCGGACGCCGGGATGGGAGCACAGCCAGGAGTCGATTCCCTCGCGCAACATGGCGTGCATCCATTCGACGTTCTGTTCTTTGCGGCGCTGGTCGATGACCCCGCGCGGTTCCAGTTGACCGTAAAAATCGACGATGAGTTTCCATGCTTCGGCCACGC
>CAZTYG010000019.1:11327-14055 GCA_964617445.1 uncultured Blastochloridaceae bacterium | reverse complement strand
GGTCCATGAAACGAAGCTGCTGTTCCGGGCTGCCGTTCTGTTTCCACGGTGCGATGGTCAGGCTGTTGCCTGCCTCGATAGGATCGTAAACCGGTTTAAGCATTGGGCGGGTCTTGAGTTCGCCCGCCATCTCCAGTCCAATCCGTTTACGTGCCAAGCGGGCGTATTTAGGAACGATTTCCGCACCCGCGCCACGTCTGTTGTGGCGGACCGCAGCGATCACGCTGGTTCCGGCACCGAGAAACGGATCGAGAACCCAGTCGTTTCCGTTGGTCATGGACAGCACCAGGCGTTCGACCAATTCCACGGGGAACTGGCAGGGGTGATCGGTTTTTTCGACGTGGTTGCTTTTCACATTTGGAATCACCCATAGGTCACCGGGATTCTTGCCCAGCGGATTGCAGGAATAAGCACCGGCCTTGGGTCCCTTGAAGTATTTTTTCCCAGGATATTTTTGGGGCACGCGGACGGGGTCGAGGTGGAACACATAATCTTCGGTTTTGGTGAACCATAGAACCGTTTCATACCTGCCGGAAAAGCGGCGGCTGCAATGCAGACCGTGTTCGAAGTGCCAGATGATCCGGTTACGCATTTTGAGCCCCAAGTCCGCGAAGTAGGGATACAGAATGGTGTCCAGCGGGATGATGGCACCCTTGTCCACAAAGTTGCCCACCTGCCAGCATATACTACCACGGGGGGACAATACGCGGACGCATTCACGAATGACTTCCGATTGCTGGTTCACATAGGTGTCCAGGTCCAGTTTGGTCTCGTATTCTTTACCGATGTTGTAGGGAGGGGATGTCACCACCAGCCCCACCGACGCGTCGGGAATCTCCCGCAGCAGCTTGAGGCAGTCGCCTCCGAACACCACGGCACGGGCGCGGGTAGAGTAATGATCCAATATATCCGGTCCGCGACTCATCAACATTCCCGCATCATCGGCCATGCCGGGGAACCGGCAACCCCTTTTTGCGAGCACTCAGTCGCCCATGCGCGCGAAGGCACGGTCAGCGGCGGCGAGGGCCTGGTCGATGTCGGCGTCGGCATGGGCGGCGCAGAGGAACCAATTGTGGTGGGGATGGAAAAACACGCCCTCCGCGGCCGCCAGGGCACAGAAATGTTGGAACCGGCGAAAGCCGGGATCGGCTGCGAATCGATAGGTGGGAACGGCGGGCGGGCCGGAGGCGATGACCTCATGCCCGTGCCGCGCGCCAAGTTTCACGAGTCCCTCGCGCAGGCGCAGGCCGGCATTTTCCAGACGGACGGGGACCTGGTCACGATCCAGGATTTCCAGGCATTTGAGCGCGGCGGCCATGGGACCGGGGGCGTTCCAATAACTGCCGGTGAGGAACACTTTGGAGGCCGCCGGTTTGAGCGCACCGCGTCCAACCGCCGCGGAGATGGGATGGCCGTTGGCCAGTGCCTTGCAGAAACAGGCAATGTCCGGGTTCCAACCATACACGCGGTGGGAACCGCCGGTGTGAAGGCGAAAGCCGCCGCGAATGTCGTCCATGATCAACAACCATTCACCGCGGTCGCGGAGTTCGTGAACGGTGGCGAGAAATTCCGGTGATGGTTCTTCGGCGTCGGCGAAAACCGGGTGATGAAACGGCGTGAGAATCAGTCCGGCGATGTCGCCCTCGTGTTCCGCAGCGAGACGGCGCAATCCGGAGGCATCGTTCCAACGGAGCTCCACCACGTGCGCGCGGTCTTCGGGAAGCAACCCATGGTGACCGGGCGTGCACCACGGCTGCGTGCCGTGATAGCCGCCGGTGAGTTTCAGGATTTTTCGCTTTTCGGTCGCCGCCCGTGCCACCTGCACCGCCCAGCCGGTCACGTCCGCGCCGTTCTTGGCAAACACCGCCCAATCGGCGAAGTCCACCCGGCGCACCATCTCCTCGGCCAGTTCCACCATCAGCGGGGTGGGGTGATTCAGGCAATCGCCACCCGCGGTGACCGCGCGGACCGCTTCGTTGATCTCCGGATCGGCATGCCCGATCACCACCGGGCCGTAGCCGCACATGAAGTCGATGTATTCCCGGCCATCAACATCACGGTAGCGACAGCCCTGCGCGTCGCGGGCGAAGTAGGGGAAACGTCCGGGCACTGTGGCGGCGGGGGCGGTGTGGCCGTAGATACCACCGGGGATCACTGCGGCGGCGCGGTCGAACCATTCCCGCGAGCGCGGATACAATGCGAAAGGCTCCGTGCTCATGCCACCGGAAGATAATGCCGGATGCGGGAGAACACAAGGTCCAGTCCATCGGCGAGGGGCACCAGGCCGTCGATGCGAATGCGGCCGTCGTGAACCGCCGCCAGCTGGTCGATGCGGTCGCCCAATGCCCCGGCGGCGGTCGCGGGAGATTGGAAGCGAATTTCCACCAATGGGGATTCTGGCGGCGCTCCGATGCCCGCGCGGGAGGCCCTGCCGTCCACCCAAACCCATGCGGACGGAATTGTCCCGCAGGAAAAAAGCGCCAGTCCGCGCGGCAGGGCGGCGAGTTGGGCGCGGCAGGCCGGGTCCAGCTGTCCAAGCACCGGCACCGAGCGAACGGCGACGGCCAGTTGGAGGGCCACGCGCAGGGCGAGTTGATCGGCGGGCAGCGCTTGTTCCTCCGCCAACGGCAGGGGGCGCAGGGCGGCTTCCACCCGTTTCATGGCGGAAGCCCATGCGAGGATCGAGCGCACGCCGCGCCAACCCGCCAACGGCAGCGCCAGCGGCGGG
>CAZTYG010000019.1:0-11317 GCA_964617445.1 uncultured Blastochloridaceae bacterium | reverse complement strand
CGGGCCGGAGGATTCCATGGCGCGGAGAAACGCGGACCGGGTGGGAAACCACAACAGCGCGGCGCCCGATTCCCGTCCGTCCGGAGCGCGCACACGCACGGATTTCGCGCCGCCCGCCCGGATTTCCACCGGCAGACTCCAAGCCGAGGTGCGCGCCGGTGCCCGGCCCGCCATTTCCACCCACAACTCCACCGCCGGGATCACCGCGTGAAGATACAAGGCCGCGCGCACCACGTCGGCTTGTTGCTGTTCGTGTGCCGAGCGCCTCATGACCTTCTCCTTCCAAGCAAGAGCGGTCCGAAAAGCGGCAACGACTCCAGTGCGTTACGCCAGCGGATGTTTGGGGAGGCAAACGGGCTGAGCATCAGGAACAATACCAACCAGAATGGCGCGATTCGAAAATGCAGGTCCATGAACAAAAACACCGCGAGGTGGAAGAGGATCAGTCCCATACCCCACAGCCGGTGCAGCTCCGGGCGGAACGCCGCCCAGAAAGCGAAACATTGGAGATACAAGACCCCCCACGTCATCGGCCAGCCCACCCATGGATTCTCGATCAGCCATGGTCCGAGCCAGCTGGTGGTATTGCCTTCCAGCAATCGGCCCGCCACCTGGCGGGCCAGTGCGTCCGGCGAAAAGGTGTTGGGTTCGCCGCGCGAAAACTGCCACAGTCCGACGAGCGCCTTGCCCAGGCCGGACATGGAGTAGGTCAATAAGATCATTTTCTGGCAGGCGGCAAAGACCCGCAAGACCGGCACATCCTCCGCCCGCCCGCTGCCGGTCCATGCTCGAAATGCGGGGAAAATCAGCACCAACGCCAGCAGCAGGGTGAGGTGCTCGTTGTGGTTGATTTTGCCGAAGGAGTTGGCCAGCGCCACTTTTTCAAGCAGGGTCAGGAACACCAGAATGCGGACCCATCGCGGCGCGGGTTGGAACACTCCGATCAACACCGCGGCGAGATGGGCGCAGAGAATGAGCCATGCCCCCGCCGCAACCGAAGGCAGCCACGGCAGCCATGCCACCGGCCACAGCCAGTCAGCGTCTTCGGCGCGCGTCCAACGGCTCCACTGGTGCGTGTCCGCCAGGGTGAGGGCCGCCAATATCCCATAAAACGCCCGCATGAGCAGGCGGGCCCGGTCCGCGGCGGCGGCCGGATTCCAACGCTTCACTGGCGTGTCCGTCCCGCGGAAAAAACGTTTCGCGTTAACCAGTCCCATTTTCATGGCTCTTCTCCCGCCCGGAAACGAGCCAGTTCCACGAACGTGGAATCCTGTCCGCGCCAGCGCTCCAGTGGGTCCTCCTCTTTGCGCAGGAGTGCGTAGTCGCCGCCTCCGGGCAGATAAACCGATTCGAGCAACGCCCGACGCGCTGCGGCATCCCGGGTGTCGCCGCGTTGCACCGCGCGGCCCAGAGCTTGTACCACGCGCCCACCGTCCAGCCGTTTGCCGCGCAACCGGATATTTTCCCAACGCTGGTATTGTTCGACGCCATCGGGGCCCACCTCCACCAACGCCACTTCGAACAACACCCGCTTTCCCGGAACCTCGGAAAACAAGAACCAATGGAAAAACGGGAACACCTCGCGCCGCTCGGTCGCCAACCCCACCAGTCCGCCGACAAACACCGCCGCAAGCACCACGGCCAGCGACCACTCCTGCCATTTGCGCGCCAGTTTCACGTCCTCTTGTATCGCATCCGCTCTCCCGCCTGTCACGTCCCGCCTTGGAGGCCGGTCACGGCGCGCCGCCCCCCCCAAAGCGGTGTCGCCGCTGCGCTCTGCCACCGCACTGCATATCTGATTTGGAGTGTGGTGGCAGAGGGCGAAGCCCGGCGATGCCGCTTTGTTTTGGGATGGACCCGCATGTGAAAATGACTTCCCTGTGAACCAGGGTGGATCATTTTGACGTGCGAGGCGCTCATCCTACAGCTCTTGCCCACGCCTCCGGCAATGTAGGCCGACCGCCCCGGCCGGCGGGGGCAAGCGCTCGTTCTGAGCGCGGAGTTGGCGGGGCCGGGAAGGGCGTGGTAATCTTTATGGCTTATGACCTCACAGGAAAAAGCGCGCGAGATCGTGGAAAACATGACGATTCTGCCCGACGACCGGGAACGATTTTCTTACATCATTTCTTTCGGCCGCAAGGCCGACGGGCTGCCGCCCGAACTCAAGCGGGAGGAATATCGGATCGACGGCTGCCAATCGTTGTTGTGGCTGGTGCCCTCCTTCCGGGACGGAAGCTGTCACTACGGCGCGGATTCCGACGCCATGATCACGAAGGGCATTTCGGCCATCCTATGCCACGTTTACAGCGGGGCCTCCCCGGAAGAGATTCTGGCGCAGGACACCGGATTCCTCCAGGAGGCGGGCGTTACCCAGCACCTCTCCCCCAACCGCTCCAACGGCCTGTCGCAAATTTCCAAACGCATCCATGACTTCGCCCGGGCTTGCCTGGAGTCGAAGAGTCATCCACAGGAAGACGCCTCAGGGAGGGCGCGACGCTGACGAGCCGGGCATGGGCGTTGATCGGTGGCCTCTTCCGGATGGGGAAGGCGTGCCCGCATGCCGCCTTCCGGCTCCGCTCAGCGCAGGAAGCCTTCGGCCCCGGCGCGGATTTGTTCGCGCTCGGCGGCGGATTTTTTCTCCAGGGTGCGGACCATCATGGAGGTGCGCGGGTTGGCGGCGAAGCGGCGGGCGTGGCGGTCGAAGAAATTCCAATAAAGGTAGTTGAACGGGCAGGCACGCGGGCCGGTTTTTTCCTTCGGTGAATATCGGCAACTGGCGCAGTAGTCGCCCATTTTGGTGATGTAGCCGGAACCGGCCGCGTAAGGCTTGGTGGCGAAACGTCCGCCATCGGCATACAGGACCATGCCCATCACGTTGGGCTGCATGACCCAGTCATAGGCATCGACATACATCTCCATATACCAGCGCAGGACGGCTTTGGGTTCGTAGCCACCTAGGAGGAAGAAGTTACCAAGAACCATGAGGCGTTGGATGTGGTGATTGTAACCGGTGGCGGTGGCCTGGCGGATGCAACTCGACACGCAGTTCATGCCGGTCTCGCCGCTATAAATCCAGGCGGGCAGGGGGCGGTGGGCATCGAGTTCGTTGGCCTCGCGACAATCCGGCATATCCAGCCAGTAAACACCATTGATAAATTCGCGCCACCCGATGATTTGGCGGACGAAACCCTCGACCGAGTTGATCGGGACGTGTCCCGCTTTGAAGGCCTCGATGGCGCGATCCACGCATTCGCGCGGGGTGAGGAGTCCGATATTGAGCAGGGGGGAGAGCACCGAATGATAGAGCAGCGGGTCGGACTGCGCCATGAGGTCCTCATAGGGGCCGAATAGCGGCAGGCGGTGTTGAATGAAATGGTCCAGCCATTCCAACGCGCCTTTGCGGGTGACCGGCAGCCAGAAGGTTTCCGGGTCGCCCGGATGGTCCGGAAAGTGGCGGGCAACGGCACGCATCACTGCGCGGGTGACGGTGTCGTGTTTAGGCGTCGGTGGCGGAGCGGGGTCGGGGGCGTGTTTTTTGTATTGGGCGAAGGTTGCGCGGTTGTCGGCATCGAAGCTCCATTTCCCACCCACCGGACCACCGTTGTCATCCAGCAGGATTCCTAGTTTCCTGCGCTGGTTCTGGTAGTGGGAGGCCATGAGCAGGTGTTTTTTTCCGCCGGACCAATCATGGAATTCAGCGCGCGGGACCAAAAACTGGCTGGTGGAAACGGTGCGAAAGGCGACGCCGGTTTTCCGGGAAAGCTTGGGCAGTGTTTGCGCCATTTCCCATTCGTTGGGTTCCATGACCACGATCTCCGACGGCTGGTGCTTTTTCACGAACGCGCACAGGGCGTCCTCGTAGGCCGGGGTGTCGTCGAGTTCGTCATAATGAACCTTGCGCCCCCGCGCGCGCAAGTCCTCCGCGTAGTGGCGCATGGCACTGTAGATCAGGACTAGTTTGTGGCGGTGGTAACGGAGCTGACCACTGCGGGCGCGGGACTCGATGAACAAAAAGCAATCGTCATCGTCGGCCAGGCGCAGGGCGGGATGGTCAGACGTCAACTGGTCGCCCAAAATCCAATACGCAATCATACCTGCCCACTCTATTGCGCTTCCGTCGCAACACCAATTCTCTGCCTTGTAATTTTAACCGTGATCGGCACGGATGAACACGAATGGAACCATTCGCAAATGGTCTCGACAGCGATCAGTGATTTCCGCCGGAGTCGAGGGCTTCGACCTTGCCAATCCTGCGAGCGTGGCGTCCGCCCTGAAATTCGGTGGTGAGCCAGACGCGGGTGAAGGCTTCGAGTTGCTCCGGGCTGAATTCCTGTCCACCAAGGCAGAGGACATTGGAATCGTGGTGCTCACGGGTGTGGGCGGCCGATTGCTCGTTGTAAACCACAGCGGCTTTCACACCAGGGATTTTGTTGGCGAGAATGCCCATGCCGATGCCGTTGTTGCAGACCAGGATGGAGCGGTCCACTTCGCGGGCACCAACCGCGCGGGCAGCGGGAATGCCGTAGTCGGGATAGTCGTCGGCAGGGTCCATGTCGTGGGGGCCGAAGTCCACCACCTGGTGACCGAGGGCCTCGATGGAGGAGGTCAGACGTTTTTTGATCTCGAATCCGCCGTGGTCCGCAGCAATGCCGATCTTCATGCGCGAGGTTACCCCCCCGCCTGACCGGAGGCCAGTCCATATTGACTCGCGACCCGGCGGAAGGTTTTCCACTGGGCAGACGCCGATTCCGCGATAGAGTGACGCGCTATGGCTGATTCGGACAAGGACCCCAAAGACAAGGAACAGGAAACTCCATTGGCCCGCCGGCTGGCGGAGAAACTTTACGAGCAGCGGGTGATCACCCTGTTCGGCGAGATCGATATGAAGGCGGCGGAGCTGTTCACCCAGAAATTGCTGGCGTTGTCCTTCGAGTCGAAGGACCCCGTGAAGGTGTTGATCAATTCCCCCGGCGGTCATGTGGAAAGCGGCGACACCATTCACGACATGATCCGTTTCGCGGACGTTCCCGTCAAAGTGATCGGCACCGGTTGGGTGGCCAGCGCGGGAGCGTTGATCTACGCGGCTGCCGACAAGAAAAACCGTTATTCCCTGCCGAACACCCGCTTCATGCTGCACCAGCCGATGGGTGGCGTGGGAGGACAGGCCAGCGACATCAGCATCGAGGCCCAGGAAATTCTCAAGATGCGCGACCGGCTCAACAACATTTTTGCCGTGGCCACCGGTCAGCCGATGGAACGGGTCGAAAAAGACACCGACCGCAATTTCTGGATGTCGCCGGAAGAGGCCAAGAAATACGGCCTGGTCGGCTCGATCGTGAATTCCTACAAGGAAGTTTGAGTCCGCCCGCGGCGCGGCCAACTGGTCCGGTTTGATGAGCGCGAGTGTCCTCCCCCTGCTGGCCGATCAGCTTCCGGAAGAATGGGACCTGGGCGCGGAGGTGCCCGGCTACCGTCGCGAACAAATCGCCCGCTGGCTGTTCCAAAGCCGGGTGGAATCGTTCGCGGCGATGTCCAATCTTCCCGCCACCCTGCGCGCGACACTGGCGGAGCGTTACGATCCGCGCCCGTTGGAGCTGGTGCGGGTCCAGGGATCGGAGGACACGACACGCAAGCTGTTGTTCCGGCTGCGCGGGGGCGACTTTATTGAAAGTGTGGTGATCCCCGCCAACCCCGCGCTCTACGGGGAGCGGGCCGACCGCTTTACCCTCTGTGTCTCCAGCCAAGTGGGCTGCGCCTATGGGTGCAAGTTCTGCGCCAGCGGGCTCGACGGCTGGCGGCGCAACCTCACGCCCGGCGAGATCGTCGCGCAGATCATCGAGTCCGGAAGGCACACCGGGGTGACGATCAACAATCTGGTGTTCATGGGCATGGGCGAACCGATGGCCAATTACGCCCATCTGCTGCGCGCCATCGCCATCATCAACGCCCCCTGGGGCCTGAACATCGGCGCCCGCCACATCACCGTCTCCACCAGCGGACTGGTCCCGCGCATCCGCGACCTGGCCGACCAACCCCTGCAGCTCCGGCTCGCCATCTCCTTGCACGGTGCCAGCGACGAAGTCCGCGACCGGATCATGCCGGTGAACCGCAAATACCCGCTGGCCGATCTGATGGAGGCCTGCGCGTATTTCACCACCCGCAAGTCTCAAAAAATCACCTTCGAATACATCTTGATCGAGGGCGTCAACGACAGCCCGGAGCAGGCCCGCCTGCTGGCGGGGCTGGCCCGCCGCCTGCGCGCCAAGGTCAACCTCATCCCCTACAACACCGTCGAAGGTCTGGAATGGAATCGCCCCGACGACACCACCGTCCGCGCCTTTCACCGGGTGGTCACCGACGGCGGCGTGACCGCCACCGTCCGACTGGAAAAAGGCCACGACATCGACGCCGCCTGCGGCCAACTGCGCCTGCGGGAAATCAGCAACACCGAACACCCAAGCGAATAAACAGCAAGGGCGCGAAAAAACGCGAAACCCCATCCAATCCATGACTTCCATACAGAGATGGAGTGCGCTGGCAGAGCGGAGCGGCGACACCGCTTTGGTCTTTTGCTGTTCCTTGGCTGCTCCCTTCGCGATCGCTGTTAAGAGGCCGCCTGTTTTTCGGATTTCCGCAGCAGCTGATATTTTAGCCCCACCTCGCGGGCACAGAGGCGGGCGATGCGAAATCCACGCGCCCCGCCTTTCCAGCCTCCCTTGAGAAAGAAATGGCGCAGAAAACGGGCGGTGGCGTGCAGCAGGGGGGAAAGCGGTCCGGCCGTTTTGCCATCGGCACGCGCGGTCTCCGCCCACAACGCCGCGTATTTCTCCCCCCGCGCACGCAGGTCGGCCTCATCGCGAAAGGAGTGGTGGTGAAGTTCGCCGGAAAGTGCCACGACCGGGCCGTCGATTTCCAGGCGCTCATGCACACGCCCACCAGTGAAGCGCGCTTTTTCTTTGCGGAACAGACGCACCAATACATCCGGATACCAGTCTCCGTAACGAATCCATTGGCCCTCGAAAAACACCACGCGCGGCATGGAATAGCCAACCGTACGGTCGTCACCGCCCTTTTCTTTGAGCGCGGCGATCTCTTCGCGCAATTCCGGGGACAGCGCCTCGTCGGCATCGATGCTCAGCACCCATGGGTGGGTGGCCTTTGCGATGCAAAAGTTCTTCTGATCGACATATCCCTGCCAGTCGTGGCGGATGAAACGGGCGTTGTGATCTGTGGCGAGAAACGGCGTGCGGTCCGTGCTGCCGGAATCGACGACGACAATTTCATCGACGATGCCTTCCAAGCTTTTGAGACAGCGCGGGAGATTCTCCTCCTCGTCCTGGGTGATGATGCATGCGGTGATATTCATAAAATGGTCAAGAAGCGAAACCGGCCAGCACATCTTCCGGGGTGATCGAAGTCATGCAACGGAAATCGCGCGGGCAGTGGCGCAGGAAACACGGTCCGCAGGGGACGTGGTGGCGGTAAACTCGGAGCGAGGGGGTGATCGGTCCGGTGAGGCGCGGCTCGGTGGAACCGAAGACCACCGCGCCCGGACGACCGAACAACGCGGCCAGGTGCATCGCGCCGCTATCGTTGGACAACACCGAGGAGGCGTGGGCCAACCAATCGATGAACTGGTCCAAGGTGGTCTCTCCGGCGAGATTCAGAACCCCGGCGGCCACGCCCGATCCCCCGATCCGGCCGGCGGTGAGTTCGGCAACAGGCCGGTCCCCATCGGCGCCCAGCAGCACGATGTCATAACCGTGGCGGCGGCAAAGCTCCGCGGCGGTGGCGGCAAAGTGCTCGGCCGGCCAGCGTTTGGCCGGACCGTATTCGGCTCCGGGACAAACCGCCAGATACGGACGCGGATGCGGGGACAAAGGCGATGCGAAGACGAAGCCCTCCGGCAGTGCGAAAGAGGAGGATTCGTCCGACTCCACTGCGGCGGTCTTGAGCAGCTCGAAATAATCAAGCGACTGGTGCCGCCATCCGCGTGTCCGGTCCAAGCGGCGTGCGGAGTGGGTGAGCAGATGGCGGCGGAGGGCCGGGCCGGTAAAACCGACGCGCACCGGGATACCCGCCAGCCAGGGCTCCAGCCCGGTGCGCAACGAATTGGGCAGAATCAGGGCGGCGTCGAAGCGGTGTTCTTTGAGCGCATCAGCGGTGATGATCAAATTGGGGTCGGTGCGCAGCACGGAATCGACGGCGGTGATCCGTTCCCAGAGCGGGGCGATTTTGGGCGCGGCCAGGACCGTGAGCCGCGCCGCCGGCACAGCCCGGCGCAGGGCGTTGATGGCGGGCAGGGTCATGACCACGTCGCCCAACCAGTTGGGCGAACGGATCACAATGCGACCGTCAGGCGGAAAAGCGGACATGAACCAGGAAACCTACCACCGCGCCGGAGCAAAGCCAAGCATACAGCCGCAGATGAGAAAGCCGGGGCATGGCCTCAAAGTATTGCTTTCATCTATCCGGTATTTCTGGTGGTAAGCGGCTGCGGTTAACTCCGCGTGTTTTTTGAATGCCCGGCAAAATTCTCCGTATTCGCATAACCCACCGCTTTCGCCACCGCCTTGATTGGCTCTCCGGTCGTCGCCAACCTTTGCCAAGCAGCACGCATGCGCGGGTTGATGATCTGTTGTTGAGTATCTGTTTTGCCTTTGATATTGTCGATTCCGCCTCTAACAACCCCTGTTTTCATCAAATCTACCCCAATGACCTTATGACTCCTGAAATCACTGTTCAATTGTACAGCGTTCGCGCCCTAGCCGCAGCCGACTATGAAGGCACCATCCGAAAAATCGCCGCCATGGGCTTTGGCTGTGTTGAGCCGGCTGGCTTCCCCGGTTACTCCCCCGAAAAAGCAGCCAAACTTTTTCAGGAACTCGGGCTCAGAGCCCCCACCTGCCACTGTGGCCTGCCTATTGGCGATCAAGCCAACGAGATCATTGAAACCGCCCTCCTCCTTGGCCACCGCTACCTCATCACCGGATGCCCGCCCAAGTTTAAAGAAAATTTCGCCTCCGTGGATGCCGTCAAAGCCACGGCCGAACTCTACTGCGAAGCTGCTGCCAATCTGGAAAAGCACGGCATGCAGATCGGCTATCATAACCATGACTGGGATCTCGTGGACCTCGACGGCCAACCCGGTTACCGTATTTTCCTGGAGAAAACCCCCGCCACCGTTCTCTGGGAAGCCGACGTGTTCTGGGTTGCCAAAGCCGGACGTGATCCCGCGGCCTTCATCCAGGAAATCGGTGCCCGTGGCAAAGCGCTCCATTTCAAGGACGGCATACTTCGGGCGGATGATACCTTCACCGAAGCCGAAACCGAGTCCGGAAAAATCATGGTCAGCAACGCCGTTCCTTTCCGTCCCGCAGGCACCGGTCAGGTGGACCTGATCGCCGCTTCCAAGGCCGCCACCCACGCGGAATACATCGCGGTGGAGCTGGACAGCTACAACGGCGATATGCTGGTTGCGATCCAGGAAAGCTACACCTACCTCACCA
Source organism: uncultured Blastochloridaceae bacterium (assembly GCA_964617445.1). Classification (GTDB taxonomy): domain Bacteria; phylum Verrucomicrobiota; class Verrucomicrobiia; order Methylacidiphilales; family CAZTYG01; genus CAZTYG01. Next base: position 1,808 of record CAZTYG010000019.1, on the reverse strand, counting down.
CCCAAGGCATTGCCCGCGGTAATCCGTTCGAGTGATCAATCTCGAAATTGCCACCCGCCAGCGCGGCGCAAAGCCGGTCCATGGCTTGCTCCGGTGGATATGACGACTCTTTTGACCCGGTGTTCATGATGAAAACATGCAGTCAGCCGACCATGTTCTAAAAATCAACGGTGCCGCTGATTTCCGGTGACAATGGAGGGGCATTGTTTTCCCCGATGTGGACCGCGTCTCCTTTGGCGGCCTTGAGCACAGGGACACTGCCATCGTTTGTCAGCGTGCTTCCTGAGATGCTCAACGATCCGAAATCGGCGATCCGTATCACCGCCTGTGCGGCATGGGATTCGAGCAGGGCAATGGAGACATTCTCCAGCGTGAGATGAAGCGAACGGGCTTCATCACCCCGCACCTTCAGACCCTGCAGGACCCCGCTGGCGGTGATGTTTTTGAAGTGAATGTTCTTTGCCGGTTGGCCTGTCTGCCAAATACCCCGCGCATGATCGTATTGGTAGATCGCGTAGAGCGCGGTCATGGTGCAGTCTTCGATCAGCCAGTTGTCGCTGGGGTGTTTCGGATTCCGGTCGGAGGGGGAAAAATGCACAAACGCCGCGCCGAAGGTATGGCGCGGCTCCGCATCCATATTCGTGATGCCGTCGGGGAATTCCCCCGGACCGGTGAAGGAGCAACCGAAAACGTGCAGGTTCCGCACTCCGAGCCGGAAGGCATTGCGGGCGGTTTTGAAATGACTGTTGGCGACCACCACATTTTGATTGTCGGTGCCAGCCAGGCAGTCGTTGCCCGTGCGGAAATCAGCGCGGTCCACGTTTACATTTGTGCACGCCTGGATGTGCAAACCGTCCTGGCCCCCGTGCACAGAGATGTTTGCCAAGTGCAAATCCGTCGAGTCAGAGAACAGTAATGCGTAGTTTCCCGAGTTCTGGATGGTGAGACCTTCGATGCGGATGTTTTTGGAGCGCTGGAAATGGACCGCATGATATCCACGAGAGCCTCCCTCGCCCCCCCGGTCGCTGGTTGTTGATCCCGTCAATGATTCCCGGTCCGGTGATGGTGACATTTTCGACGTCCCGGCCGATGATCATGGCACCCTTCCATCCCGCATTTCCGTAGTCGGATGCATCCCCACTGATCAGGATGGCACCGGACTCAAGAATCAGGTGGACGCCGGAGCGCATTTCCAAATTTGCGATGCGATGGCGACCGGCCGGAATGCTCACCCTGCCGTTTCCCGAAGCAACAGCCTCGTCGATTTGTGCCTGAATGCGTGCGGTGGCGGGCGATTCGGCGGGCGGTGTGTGGCTGGAGGCGGATAAGGCAGCAGTGGTCATGATCAGCAAGAAGAATGGAACACTCATGAGTTGGAAGACACCGGGCATAGGTTGGATCGTGTTGTCGGTGGATGCGCTCGTAAGAAGCTGTGAAAAAGTCCCGGAATGCCGGATTTCAAGAAGAAAGCCGCTGGATGAGGCGCGAGCAAGGCGCCTATTCACAGCTTCGATGATCAGACTTTTTCAATCAGGGACCAGCCTTCTTTTTCAATCAGAGGTTCGGCTTTTTTGAATTTGACGGTCTGGGTCATGGCGCCTTTGCGGATGGTGACCATTTCGTTGCGGCCGATTTTGGGCATCTCGCGGTGAATGGGGAGTTTGATGTCTTCTTTGGGGGGGGCGTCTTGCGGGGGCGGAGCGTTGCCGGGTCCGGAGATTTCCATGATCGGGCCGCGGCCCATTTGCTGGGGGAGGTGGCGGAGGAATTGCTCGAAGGCAGCCAGGCTGGTGGCGGAGCGGAACAGG
>CAZTYG010000018.1:439-14477 GCA_964617445.1 uncultured Blastochloridaceae bacterium | reverse complement strand
CTCCGGCGGACAGGAATCGGAGAGCGAGCACCCGGCGTTGAGGTCGGGAATCAGCACGGTCCTGGAGGGATTGACGATCTTGGCCGTCTCGGCCATGAAGTGCACCCCGCAGAACAGAATGACATCGGCCTGCGTCTGCTGCGCCTGGTAAGAAAGCCCGAGTGAATCGCCAACATAGTCAGCCACCTCCTGGATTTCCGAAGTCTGGTAATTATGCGCCAGGATCACCGCATTGCGCGATTCCTTGAGTTCCAACAACCGTTTTTGCAGTCCGTCCATGTTTTAAACTATGACTGCCACGTCCGCCGGTCAACCGTCTCCACAGAACTTCCCCGCCGTTCATCGGTGTTTTCGATATAGCAACATGATCCACCAACCCCCACCCTCCGGGCGCTCCCATCGCGGTGTCGCCCCTGCGCGATCGACCTCCCCACATACCTCCATCTGTGGTTAAAAATCGGTTCGACCCGTCATTGATCCGGGCTAGTATCGAAGCATGTCGGCATTGGCAGAAGGCGTGGATTATAAGATCGGCAACGAGAAGCTGGTGAAGCTGACGGAGAAGGCCTCCGCCCGGCTGGGAGGTCTGCTGGAGCGGCAAAACCGGCGCGACGGCGCGATGCGCGTGGCGGTGGTCGGCGGTGGCTGCTCCGGCCTGCAATACAAAATGGACCTGGTGGACGGTCCGCGCGCGCGCGACATCTTGGTTCGCTCGCGCGAAATCAACATCGTCACCGACCCCAAAAGTGCGCTGTTTCTCAGCGGCTCGGAAATCGATTTCAGCGAGGACCTACAAAAGGGCGGCTTCAAGGTGACCAATCCGAACGCCAGTGCCCATTGCTCCTGCGGAGAGAGCTTCAGCGCATGACCGACGCCTTCGCGGTGCTGGGGCTGGAACGCCGTCCGGGCCTCACCGCCCGCGAGGTGGAAATGGCGTTCCTGCGCTCCCCCGACTTGGGCAAATCCACCGCCGCCAACGAAGCCCAACGCATCCTGCGCGACCCGGTCCTGCGCCTGCGCCACCTGTTGGAATTGGAGGAAGGCGACATCGAAGCCCCCTCCGCCACCGGTGCCCTGCCGGAAGAAGCCGCCGCCCTCTTCGCCGAAATCGCCCCCCTCCTCCACGAATGCGCCGAATTGCAGAAAAAAATCGACGCCTCCGTGGCCATGCTGGAACGGGCGGCGTTGATGCCGGAGATCGCCCGAATGAGCGCGCGGCTGCAGGGCCTGCTCAACCGCCTCGAGGAGGAATGCGAAGCTCTCGACAGCGCGGCCCGCACGCTGGACTCCGACTGGCTGGTCGGTCGGAAAACCACCGCCCCTGTGGCCGGACTGTTGCGCCGCCGCGTCTTTCTGCAACGTTGGCAACACCAGATCAACGAACGCCTCTTCCGTCTCACGGCGGCGGGCTGACCTCCCACCCCGGCATGAATACCTCTCACGATTCGGAACCCGTCATTGGCATCGACCTCGGCACGACCAACTCCGCCGTCGCCGTCATCGACACCGGTATCCCTGTCATCATTCCCGGCCCCGGCGGCGGCCGCCTGCTGCCCTCCGCCGTGGCCGTCGATGAACAGGGCCGCACCGTCCTGACCGGCGCGCCCGCCCTGCGCGCCCGCGCCCTGCATCCCGGAAGGGTCTTCACCTCGGTCAAGCGGTTCATGGGCCGCCGCTTCGCCGAACTCCAACCCGAAGAATTGGAGACCAACCACCGCATCGCTCCCGCCCCGGACGGCGGCGTGGTTTTCCCTGTCGGCAACACCTTCCTCCGCCCACAGGACATTTCCGCCGCCGTCCTGCGCGAGCTGCGGACATGGGCCGAGACCTATCTACAAACCAGCGTCACCCGCGCGGTCATCACCGTGCCTGCCTACTTCAACGACGCCCAGCGCCAGTCCACCAAAGAGGCCGGCGGACTGGCCGGGCTGCGGGTCGAACGCATCATTCACGAACCCACCGCAGCCGCCCTCGCCCACGGCCTCCAACAAAAACGCCGCAGCGGAAAAATCGCCGTCTTCGATCTGGGAGGCGGCACCTTCGACATCTCCATACTCGAACTCCACGACGGCGTCTTTCGTGTACTGGCCACCCACGGCGACACCCGCCTGGGCGGCGATGACATCGACGCCGCGCTCGCCGCCGAACTCGCCCATCTGGCCGCGACCGACTCCGGCGCGTGCGCCGCGGACACCACCGTCACCCGCCTGCGCGAAGCCGCCGGTCGGGCCAAAATCCATTTGAGCGAAGCCGCGGAAACCACCGTGGAACTCCCCTTCCTGAAAGGCGGAAAACACTTCACCGCCCGCATCACCCGCGCGCGGTTGGAGGAACTGGCCCTGCCCGTGCTCGAACGCGCCCGCGCCCACTGCCTGCACGCCCTGCGCGACGCCGGATTGCGCGGGGACCAACTGGACGATGTCATCTTGGTCGGCGGCCAGACCCGGATGCCGCTGGTCCGCTCGTTGGTTCACGAGTGGCTTGGACACGAACCGGACACCTCCGCCCATCCCGACGAGGCGGTCGCCCTCGGTGCCGGCATCCAGGCCGGAATGCTCTCCGGCCAAATTTCCGGCACCACCCTGCTCGATGTCACCCCGCTCTCCCTCGGTATCGAAACCTTCGGCGGCCTCATGAACGTTCTCATCCCCCGCAACTCCACCATTCCCGCCAAAGCCGGCGAACTCTTCACCAACGCCGTGGACGGCCAACAAGACATGGCCATTCACATTCTCCAGGGCGAACGCGAGCTGGCCACTGACAACTGGACCCTCGGCCGCTTCACCGTTCCCTTCGACCCCGCCCCCCGCGGCACTGCCCGCGTCGGCGTACAATTTGAAATCGACGCCGACGGCATCCTCCACGTCCTTGCACGCGACACAGCAACCGGACGCCAGGAAGTGCTGCGCGTCGAATCCGCCGTCGATGTCGGTGACGACCGGGTGGAACAGATGGTCGCCGGGTCGGTCGAACACGCCTTCGAAGACATGGCCGAGCGTCAGCGCATCGAAGCCCTCCAGCGCGGGAAACGTCTCCTCGAAATCGTCGATGCCGCCCTGGGATCGGCAGGCGGAGAACTTTCCGAGAGCGAAACCTCAGCCGTGCTTGACGCCCGCGCCCGACTGGAGAGTGCGATTTCCGACGGCACCGCCGCCGATATCAAACGCGCCATGCAGGCTCTCGACGCCGCCACCAAAACCCTCGCCGACCTCCTCATGCAACGCGCCGCTCTCGGCGAATGACCCGCCCCCTCCGGACGGTCATACACATACTTTATTGGGCATGATCTCCAGAAAAAGCATCTTGAGAAATTCCGGTCAGCGCATTATCATCCGTTTATGAAAAGCGCTTTATTCGCACTCTTGTCGCTATCGCTATCGTTATCCATCCTGATTTTCACCCCCGATTCCGCGTGCGCGTCCACCTTGGCGAAATCCATTCAAAAAAACTTGGTAGCCGTCGATGGCAACCGGGTTCGCAAACACGACGCACCCACATTGCCGCAGGCCGAATACGTGGCGCTTTATTATACCGCATCCTGGTGCCCGCCCTGCCGGAAATTCACCCCGAAACTGGTGGAATTCTACCATGAGCAAAAAAAACTGCATGGCGACCGGTTTGAAGTGGTCTTGGTCAGCAGTGATCGGGACGAAAAATCGATGGAGAAATATTTGACCGATGCCTCCATGCCCTGGCCTGCCATTCGTTTCCGTGACATCGAGCGCAGCGGCGTGCTGGAACACGCAGGCAAAGGCATTCCATGCCTGGTCGTGTTCGACAAAGAGGGCAAAGTCCTTTCCCACAGCTATGTGGATGGCAAATACGTCGGTCCGAGCAAGGTGATGGAAGATTTGGCGAAGCTCCTCAAAAAGGACAGCTGATCCCGCCATCAGTTCCGCTCATCTTTCTTTCCTCGCTCTCCTTGTTTGGCAAGTGACGAATGTGTGGTAGCGTTCCGGCCATGAATACCCACACGGGAAACAGGCGACCCTCCGCCGCGGTCATCGGCAGCGGATTCGGCGGGCTGGCCGCCGCCATCCGCCTTCAGGCCAAAGGCTATCAGACCACCATCTTCGAGATGCGCGACATGCCCGGCGGCCGCGCCTACGTTTACAAGGACAAGGGCTTCACCTACGACGCCGGCCCCACCATCATCACCGCCCCGTTCCTCATCGACGAACTCTTCGAACTCGCAGGCAAGAACAAGGACGGCTACATCCAGCTCGTCCCCACCGACCCCTTTTACAATATCGTCTTTCACGACGGCCGCGTCTTCGAATACACCGGTGATACCGACCGGATGATCGAGCAAATCCGTAAATTCAATCCCGACGATGTGGCGGGCTATCACCGATACGTCGAGAAAACCAAGCGCATCTTCCAGCGCGCCTTCATCGACCTCGCGGACCAGCCTTTCAGCACCTTCTGGGACATGATCCGAGTCTCCCCCGACCTGGCCACCCTGCGCTCCGACCAATCGGTTTACAAACTCGCCTCCGACCACTTTCAAGACCCCTGCCTGCGCCAGGTCTTCAGCTTTCAACCCCTGCTCGTCGGCGGCCACCCCTTCGCTGTCTCCTCCATTTACTCCATGATCCACTACCTGGAACGCGAATGGGGAGTGCACTTCTCCATGGGTGGCACTGGCGCGCTTGTCGCCGGACTCGGCCGATTATTCCAGGACATGGGCGGCGAAATCCGGCTCAACACCAAAGTGGAGGAACTGCTCATCGAGGGTCGTCAGGTCACCGGCCTGCGCACCGCCAACGGCGAAACCTTTTCCACCCGCGTGGTCGTTTCCAACGGCGACGTCGCCAATATCTACCGCAAAGCCGTGCCCGCCCGATACCGCAAAAAATGGACCAATCAACGGCTGGAAAAGATGCGCTACAGCATGGGCCTGTTCCTCATCTACTTCGGCACCAATCGCACCTACCCGGAACTCGCCCACCACACCATCGTGCTTACCAAACGCTACAAAGAACTGCTCGACGACATTTTCGGCAACAAAATCCTCGCCGACGACTTCAGCCTCTACCTGCACGCGCCGACCCGCACCGACCCCGCGCTGGCGCCGGAGGGCCATGAGTGCTTCTACGTTCTCTCCCCCGTGCCGCACCTCGGTGGCGATATCGATTGGGAAAAAGATAAAGACCGCTACGCCGACGCCATTCTCGAATCCCTCGAAACCGTTGTCCCTGACCTGCGCAAGCACTTGGTCAGCAAACTCATCCTGACCCCGAAGGACTTCGAAACCGGACTCGATGCCTACCTCGGCTCCGCGTTTCAATTCGAACCGACCCTCACCCAAAGCGCCTGGTTCCGCCCACACAACGTCAGCGAAGACATCGACGGCCTGTTCTTGGTGGGAGCCGGCACCCATCCCGGCGCCGGTGTCCCCGGCGTCCTCTCTTCCGCAAAACTCCTGGAACGCGTCATTCCCCCACCCACCGGCTGATTCGGTCCGGTCGGTTCGTTCCCCCACGAATCGATACGAACGCGGAGACCGGGGACGGCCTCCCTCCAAACAGATTGCCCGCTGCGTCAGCACTTTGGCATGGTAGGAACGGGGCTTTCACCCCGCTTTGTATGTTGTGGTGTGACATCATTAACACACATGTTTAGCCTACAGGCATGGCTGGGGAGCAGACCAAACATATATTGATTTTGGCTAAAACCTATCCTTACCCAAGCACGAAGTATCGCGAGACCTCCTGCATCGCCGGAATGGACGATGAAGGGCGGCTGCTCCGCCTTTTCCCCGTGCCTTTCCGTTATCTTCAAGGAGAAAAACAATTTTCGAAGTGGCAATGGATATCGGCCCGCATCCGCAAGGCAGTGAAAGATCACAGGCCCGAAAGCCACAACATAGATCGAGATTCCATTCTTACATTGGGCACCGTGAAAACGAGGGAAGGATGGGCTGACCGCATCCGCATCCTGGAGCAGCACCTCTTTTCCGACCCAGACACGCTTGAAGCGAAGCGACAAAGCACCGGTGTGACTCTGGGCGTGATCAAACCTGTTGAGATCAAAGAGCTCGTCATCCATCCCTCGAAGAACCCTGACTGGACCGAAAAAGAAAAAAACAGCCTGGCCCAAGATTTTCTCTTCGACCACATTGAGACGAAGAAGCACTTTGTTTTACGAAAGCTGCCATACGATTTTTATTATCGTTACATTTGCGATACTCCTTCCGGCCCCAAAGAATTCAAACACATGGTCACCGATTGGGAGGCCGGTGCGCTTTACTGGAATTGCCTCAAGAGTCACCCCAAGGACTGGGAGGCCGCCTTACGACACCGTTTGGAATGCGAATTCATGACCGGCAGGCAGGTGTATTTTCTTATGGGTACGATGCACCGGTTCCCGAACCAATGGCTGATCACTGCATTCCACTACCCGCCCAAAGCCACGTCTACCTCACCGCAACAGACAGCCCTGAACTTGTGAGATGCACCACTTCGAGTCGCGGGCATGTTTTCACAGCGGCGTCGGCAAGAATGGATCGGTGACAAAAAAACGGATCCTGCTCAAAGCAAACCAGGCAGATGGGTTCTTGAAGCGCCCGTGAGGCTAGTTCTTCAATCGCATCGGAGATTAGTGGCAGATGTCTGCTGAATTTGCGGACATACGCAATCCAATTTCCATCGCTCCGGTATTGGTCCATAATCGGTTTCGGGCATCCGAAGACGGACCAGTGCTCGTAGTGGATTCCCACCGTTACACAACCAACGGCCAGGGAGGACTTAGAAAAACCAGGCTTGCGACTGAGAGGACGCGCCCTGACATCAATCAGTGTAGAAATATCGCGGGACTTGAGAGCCTGTAAAAATCGCTGTTGGTTCGTCCCTTCATATCCCAACGTGAACAGTTCCGCCATGCTTGAAAAGTACGGACGCCAGTAGCCCGTGTCAAACAAAGTCCTGAACCTTACCCGTGCAGGTACTTCCTAGGCATATGGGAACACCGACATGGTCCATAAAAAAAACAGTCCGCCTGTGCCTCCACCCGGCGGGGCGGAGGCAGGCGAACCGTTGGCCTGATTCGGTGGGGCGCCGCGCAACAGCGGCGCGAGCGGGTCAGGCGTCGTTGAGGAAGTCGCCGTGGCGGAGGGACTCCCGGATGCGCCGTCTTTCGTAACGATGGGCGATGGACTTTCGACCTTTGCCATCGGTGGATTTGAGGATGTATTTTTGAGGAGTGCTGAACGTATCGTTAACCAACTTTCCTTTGCTCACGATGAATCTCCTTTCAGATGGAATTCTATCCCGGCAGGAAGTCATTTCCAGCCAAAACAGGTTGAGCATAGTTTGTGCCAGAAGAAATAGGTCCGGGTCGGGCTTGCACGCCAACAGAGACCGTGCGATAAGTCTCCATAACAATGATTGCAACCACCCCCCAAGAGGAACGCACGCGGGCGAAATTCCACCGCAAGCTGCGCAAATATATCCAGCGGGACGGCGCGATGAGTTCGCGCGTGGCCCAAGGCGGACGCAGACGCACCACGACGCTGGGGGAACTGGTTCAGATCGGCGAGGACGACATCATTCACCTGTTCAACAACGAGGCGATGCTGGCCATCAGCCACGCCATCGAGGACCTAGCGGGGGAGGTGCGGGAGGGGGAGCTGATCACGACATTTCAAAAGATTGAGAACTTCATGCACCAGAAGGACCGGTATGTCAGCCTGTCCAAGGACTTGGACGCGGTGCGCGTCTGGGCTGATGGCGAACCTCCCAAGCGTTGCGGCAACATCGACTTCATTCCCATCTTTCGTCCCGACATCGCCCGTTACTGGGTGGTCCTCTTCGCCAGTCCCCGCGCCAGCGCCGTGCTGATCTGCCGCCAGGTCAACAATACCGACGACTTTGCATCCAAGGTCTTCGCCGGATTCTACAGCTTCAACCCATTCCTGGTGGAATCCATCCGGCGCAATTTCAACCTGGTGAGCTGCGGACTGGATGGAGTCGTCCACCGCTGGGAAAAGGAAATGCGCCTGCCTTCCATCAGCATGAGCGATGTGAACCGCATTTTCAAAAATCCACGTGGCTGAGCCGGGTCGGGTGGCGGTTTGCGTGCCACCTGGGAAGCCGAATCCAAAGCTGCGCGGAGCGCCGCACTCCAATTTGCTGACGCGGTCCCCTCACCTCACCCGCGTTGGGTCGGCCCAAGTCAGGAGGGTGGATCATGCACGATGGGCTGTCCCGGTCTCCCGGCGGCTATCAGACCCGGATTTTAAGGTTGCGGCGAAGGAAGGTGGGGGTGTCGAGGTCTTGGCCGTTGCGAATGGTGGGGGCGCTTTTCTCAAAAATGCCACGGCTGATCTTTTGGTCCAATCCCAGTTCTTCCTGACGCGCAAAATATTGCTGACGCTGGGCGTATTCAGCGTCCTCGACCAATAGCGGAAGTCCGGGGGTAGAAGCTCCGTGCAACGTGTTTTGCATTTCGTGTTCTTCGGTCACAAACTCGGATTCGGGTTCGTAGTCGGGGTCCGGTTCGGGAACGACGGCGACAATTTCGGGTTTCTGGTGGCGCGTTTCGCGCTTGGCCTTGCGGGGTTTGGATTCGGGCACGACGAGTTCTTCTTCGATTTCGCCAGGCGCGGATTTTTCGGGGGTGGCGGCGATGAGGACCAGACGGAGCTTGTCGCCGAGGGAGGGATCGAGGGTGGCGCCGGCGGATATCTCTAGGTCCACGGGGAGGCGGTCTTTGAGCATGGCAACGGCTTGTTGGAGTTCGCCCATGGTGAGGTCCTCGCCGGTGGAGAGGGAGGCGATAAGTCCAGCGGCTTGTTTCCAGACTCGCCCGTCTTCAAAGAGGGGGCTGGCCATGGCTTGTTCGACGACTCGTTCGAGGCGGTCCTCGCCGCCGGCTTCGCCGAGACCGATCCAACAGTTTTCGACCGCAATGCCGTCGCGGGTGGAATCGAGGGCGATGTTTTTCAGGTCGGCGGGCTTGAGTGCGAGGGCGCCGCGGCCGGAGAGAATTGTGGCGGTGGTGACGGCGGCCTGTGCCAAGAGACGGTTCATGGAGTGCAGCCCCTGACGGATGTCGGCGCGGGCTTCGGGGAGGTTCAGCAGGCGGTCATTGGAAAAGGTGAGGACCACATCGGCGGCACGACCAAAGGCGGCGAGAGCGGCACGCGCTTGCTGTTGCCGTCGCTCGCCTTCGAAGTGATAGGGGGTGATGGCGATGACGGCGGTGGCAATGCCTTGTTCGCGGAGGGATGCGACAACAAGGGGAGCGGCACCGGAGCCGGTGCCACCACCGAGCCCGGCCAGGACAACGGCGGCGCGCAGGCCTTTCCAGCGGGGGGCGAGTTTGTCGATGTCATCGACGGCGGCGTCGGCGGCGGTGACAGGATCGCCTCCGGCACCAAGGCCGTGTAGGGAACGTTGGCCGAGAACGGTTTTATGGCGGGCGACGCTGGCGCGGATGGATTGCTCGTCGGTATCGAGGCTGGTGATGTTCCAGCGGTGACCGCACTCCAGGACGAGGTGATCGAGGATTTGAATGGCTGCGCCGCCGACAGCGATGAGGGCGGTGTGGTCTTCAGGCGCGGGATCGGGGGCGCGAAAGGGGCCGTCGTGTTTGAATTCGATCATGGTTTTTACAGGAAGATCGCGAAGGGACGCGAAGGTTGGATGCTGTCTTGGTTATTGGATGTTCGATGTTGTTTAGAACAGGCTCATGGAGGCGAGGAGTTCACGGACAGAGTGGGTGACGCGGGCCCAGCCGCGGAGGCGGAGGTTGCGTTGTTCTTCGGACTGGGCGTAACGCAGGAGGCCGAGGACGGTGGCCAGGTCGTGACGCTGGCTGTAGGTCTGGACTCCGGTGAAAGGGAAGTTGTGGGCGAGTTGGACGGGGACAGGAAAGACGGTCTGGGCAAGGGGCAGGAGGCCGCGGACTTTGCAGGCACCGCCGGTGATGAAGACCTTGCCGTTGACCCCGTCCCACAGGCCGGCGTTCTCAATTTCCTGGGCGACGAGTTCGAGGGTTTCGCGGACACGTGCCTCCATGATGGTGGCGATGGAGCGGAGGTAGATGACGCGTTCTTCGGCGGTGGTTTCGCGTTCGAGGGTGATGGTGGCGGCGGGATCGAGGGCGGAGGGGTCGAGGGCGCCGTATTTGATTTTGCAGAGTTCGGCGCGCTTAAGGTTGAGTTTGAGGCCGAGGGACAGGTCCTGGGTGACGTGGTCACCGCCGACGGCGATGCAACCGGTGTGGGCAACGGAGCCACGATGATAGACGATGTAGTCGGTGATGCCGCCACCGAGGTCGATGACAACGGCCCCCAGCGCTTTTTGTTCGGCGGTGAGAACAGCCTCACCGGCGGCAAAGGAGGAGAGGGCGTAGCCTTTCACTTCGAGGCCGAGTTCCTTTACGCAACGGACGGTGGTGCCGAGGGAATCGATGAGTCCGTGGGTCAGGTGGTAGGAGGCTTCGAGGGTGCGGGAAGAAAGGCCGATGGGTTCGGTGGTTCGGGTGCCGTTGTCCAGTTGGTAGTGCTGGAGCAGGGCGTGAATCAGTGCGTGGTCTTCGGGGATGGGCTGGCCGACTGCCTGGTCTTCAAGTTCGCCGGTGTGCTCGGCGGTGATGAGGCGGTCTTCGTCTTCGATGGAGGTGGCGACACGGATGGTTTTGGATCCGATGTGGTCACCAGTGACGGTGATATAGACGTCGCGAATGGTGGCACCGGTTTTTTCTTCGGCGTCGGAAACCGCGGAGTGAATGGCCTGCTGGGCGCTGTCGTATTCGACGATCTGGCCTTTGCGTATGCCGGCGGACCTGGTTTCGCCGACATCGAGCAGGGACATGGCACCGTCACTACGGAGTTCGCCGACGGCGGTGACAATTTTACTGCTGCCGATTTCCACGGCAACGACGACTTCGGATTGTTTGGAGAGGAACATATTTTTAGTGATAGGTCACCGGGACGTTGCGTTCCGGGGTGAGATCGACGGTGCGGACGAAGAGGCGGCGGCTGCGGGCGTCATCGAGAATGAATTGGAGCCGGGTGATCTGCTGGTTGAGATGGTCGGGACGGAAACGGATGAGTCCCTGATCGCGGGTGCGCAGGACGAGGTAGCCGCGCTGGTAAATTTCGATCTGGGTGAGGTCCAAGTCGTGGCGGAGGGTAGTGATGTCGGCCATGCGCAGAAGATTGAGGGCGCTAAGAAGTTCCTGCTGATCGGTGCGATCTCCGTCCACCAGCTGATCATGCGAGATGCCCATGATGACGGGCAAAGGGCGGAGTTTTTCGCCGGGCTTGGGTTTCATAATGAAGCCGCCGGCATCGATGTAATAGACCTGCTGGGCAAGCTGGTTGCCGCGCGGGGAGAAGGGCATGAGGCGGGCAACCGGCTGGCGCTCGGCCACCGTGATGCGCAGGGTGCCGGGCAGACGTCGCTCGACGCGGGCGTGCTCGATGTAGGGCATGGAGGCGATGCGGTGACGGATTTCCTCGAGGTTGAGGGACATGAGGTTGGCGTCGCGGGGGATGCGGGCGGCTTCGAGAATTTCGCGCCGTCCGATGCCGCCGCTGGCTTGGATGTCAACGTTGCGCACGGTGAAGTCGGGGTTTTGATAGAACACGCCGTGCATGACCGCACGGGTGCCGAACCACGATCCAGCACTGACCAGAGCGAGCACGCCGAGGCCGATGGCGCACGAGCTGAGGCGTCCGCGCCAGCGGCGGTTGGAGCTTTTCTGGCGGACCTCGACCAGCAGGACGTGTTTGGCGGCGCGGCGCGGGGTGCGGCGTTTCATGGGCGGACCTCCAAGGAAAGACGCACGATACGCGCGCAGAGTTCGCCGAAGGAAATGCCATCGACGCCGGCCATTTCGGGCAGCAGGCTCAGGGGAGTCATGCCAGGGTGGGTGTTGACCTCAAGGATGACGGGGTTGTGGTCTTCAGGCAGGATAAAATCGATCCGCGAATAAACCTCGCAGCCGAGGGCGTTGTGGGCGGTTTCGGCGGCGGCACGGACACGGGCGGTAACTTCATCGGGTAACGGGGCGGGGCAAAGATGATCGGTTTTACCCGCGGTGTATTTGTTCTCGTAGTCGTAGAAGCCGTCGTGGGGCCGCAACTCGATGACCGGGAGGGCGCGTCCGTCGAGGACACCCACGGAGAGTTCGCGGCCTTCGATCAGTTCCTCGATCATGTAGTTTTTGCCGGAGGATAACGCCAACTCGCATGCCGCCTTTTCTTCAAGGTCACTGCGAACGAGAATGACGCCGACACTCGAACCATCGGCAACCGGCTTGAGGACGTAAGGGCCTTCCCAAGATGTCTGCATGTTCCATGGTCCGCCACGGGCGGTGCGCAGTCCGGCAGCGGCAAACCGTTCGCGGGCGGCAAGTTTGTCGAAAGCGAGGCGGCAGGCGGCGGGGCCTGACCCGGTGTAGCGAATGCCGTTGGCGGCGAGGACATCCTGGATGCCACCGTCTTCGCCGAAGGTGCCATGAAGCGCGATGAAAGCCACCCGTTCGCGATCGGGGAGCAGGAAGTCGCGCGAAGTGACATCGTATTCGATGACTTCAACCCCCTGGCGGCGCAGGGCTTCGGCAACACCGGCACCGGTGAGCAGGGAAATTTCGCGCTCCGAAGAGACTCCGCCTTTGAGGACGGTGACGGGCGGAAGCGGCGCGGTCATGACGCACCTCCTTCTGGTGCTCCAGGGCCTTCGCCAAGGATGACAACCTCGGATTGCAGGTCGATGCCCTGTTGCTCGTGTGCGGCGGTGCGGACGTGGGCGATGACAGCGAGAACATCGGCGGCGGTGGCACCGCCATCATTGACGATAAAATTGGCATGGACCGGGGAGACCCGGGCGCCACCAATCTTGAAGTTTTTGAGTCCGAGCTGGTCGATGAGCTTTCCTGCGGGAATTTCGGTGGGATTCTTGAATGTGCAGCCGGCGCTGGGAGCTGCGGGCTGGCTGTCCCAGCGTTTGCGGCTGTTGGTCTTGAGGTCGGCGTCGATTTCCTCTTCGCTTCGCGGGACACCGCGAAGGACGGCACCAAGGGCGATGTAGTGTTCGAGGAGGGGAACGTGGCGGTATCCGGCATCGATTTGATCGGCCTGCGCCTCGTACAAGTCGCCCTGCATATCCATGAGACGGACAGACTGGACCACCTCGAACATCCAACCCTGCATGGCGCCAGCGTTCATGCGCAGCGCACCGCCAAGGTTGCCGGGAATGCCTTCCATGAATTCGAATCCGCCTACGCCGTGTTTTTTTGCTTCAAATACGATCTGACGCAAACGGGCGCCTGCACCGGCGTGAACGAGACCGTCGCGGACCTCGATGGTTGAAAAGGCGAGCCGTCCGAAGTGAACGCAAAGTCCGCGAATTCCATGGTCAAGGACCAGCAAGTTGCTGCCACGTCCGATGACGGTGACGGGAAGACTGTGTTGCGTGGCGAAGCCGAGCGCGCGGGCGAGATCGTCTTCACTAGCGGGCTCCAGCCAGAGCTGCGCCGGTCCGCCAACCCGCATCGTGGTGTGTTTGGACATGGGTTCGCCACAACGAAGAACGCTGTCGGTGGAGAGCAACGGTTTGAGTTCGGCGTAAAGCGCAAGGTCGCGGGCGAGGTCGGTGCTGATCCGTCCGACGTCGCCGGCACCAAGGGTGAGCAGACAATCGCCGGGACGCATCTCGGCCGCAAGGGCGGCACGGGCATCGTCCAGCGTGGGGGCGAGAGTGGCGCGTCCGGCGGGAAATACCGCGGCCGCGAGATCGGCCGAGCTGACCGCGCCGTCGTCGGTCTCACCAGCACCATAGATGTCCGTGAGAAATACGCGGTCGGCCTGGTCGAAGGCGGTGGCGAACTCGTGTTTGAGCAGGCGGGTGCGGCTGAAGCGGTGGGGTTGGAATGCGGCAACAACCCTGCGGCGTCCGGTGGCACGGGCGGCAGCCAGCGTGGCGCGCAACTCGGTGGGATGGTGGGCGTAGTCATCCACAACAAGGAATTCCTCGGACTCGTAGCGGACGTCGAAGCGGCGGCTGGCACCCTTCATGTCGGCAAG
>CAZTYG010000018.1:0-420 GCA_964617445.1 uncultured Blastochloridaceae bacterium | reverse complement strand
ATGCCGAGGGAGTCGGCGACGGCGAGAGCACCGAGGGCGTTGGAGACGTTGTGGCGTCCGGGCAGGGCGAGGCGGACATGGCCGAGAAGTTCGCCGCCGCGCACGACCTGGAAGGTGGAACCGGAACCGTCGCGGGCGACGGAGGTGGCGCGATAGTCGGCCTCATGATCCAGCGCGTAGGTGCGGGTGGACGCACCCTCGGTGGCGAGCAGACGGCACACCGGATCGTCATTGCAAAAAAGCACCGGCCCGGAGCAACGCCCGGCCAACGCGCGAAAAGCGGCGGTGATCTCGCCCAAATTGCGGTAGTGGTCGAGGTGGTCCTCCTCGATGTTGAGGACGAGACATGCGGCGGGGTTGTAGCAAGAGAGGGTGCCGTCGCTTTCATCGGCTTCGAGGGCAAAATGTTTTCCGGGACCC
>CAZTYG010000017.1:11696-14525 GCA_964617445.1 uncultured Blastochloridaceae bacterium | reverse complement strand
TGGTGAATATCACCAACGACGGCTGGTTCGGAACCTCCGCCCAATCGCGCCAGCACCTGCACAATGCCCTTTTCCGCTGCGTGGAGCTGCGCCGTCCGATGCTGCGCGTGGCCAATAACGGCGTCACTGCGGTGATCGACGAGCGCGGATTCATCACCGAAATGCTGATCGACCCGGAGAACGGCGGCACCCACATCCGCGGAACCATGACCGCCACGGTGCGCCCGGCCGCGCCCCGCGAGACATTTTATGCCCGCACGGGCGATTGGGTCGGTTGGGGAAGCGCTCTGTCCATGGCCCTCATGTTCGGCGCGCGCCTCGTGTTCCGGAGGCGCGACCGGTGAAGGCTGTCGTCCGGCGGGCTTACTGGTTGGCCAGCACCACTATCAACGCGATGACCAGAGTCGCCGCCAGCGGCACCGCGATCCCCAGAATGGTATCGAGGCCGGAGTATTGCTTTTCTTCGGAGTGATGGTTGTCGGACATGCGGCTCGAGGCTAACGTGGCGGGCAATGAAAGCAACGGATTTTACATGAACCAAAAGGAATCAGCTTGGTGCGGCGTGGAACCGTTCATGCGGGAGGCATTATACGATCCCGATGAAGGCTATTACACCAAGCACATCCGGGACGTGGGCGCGCGTGGGGACTTCACCACCGGCCCGGCGTTGTCACCCGTCTTGCTGGCACGCGCGGTCTGGAAATGGTGCAGCGTCATGCGCCAATGGCTTGGCTGGGACGGCGCGTGGCACCTGATCGAGGTCGGACCCGGCTCCGGGGTTCTCACCCGCGAAATATGCCGCCTCGCACGCCGCTCCGCCTGGCACGACTTCCGGCCCCACATGGTCGAGTCCTCCCCTGTCCTGCGCGATCTCCAGAAACGCAACCTCGGACGAAGACTCGCCAAACGCGTCCGCATCCACCCCCACATGGACGCCGCTCTCGACGCTGCCGGCGGCAGGGCCCTCATCTTCTCCAACGAACTGCCCGATGCTTTCCCCTGCCGCCAACTCATCCGCGACCAGGACCGTTGGCGCGAGGTCGGTGTCATCCCCGCCCCCGGCAATGGCATGACCGAGGAGTTCCGCGACATCCCGGCCAACGACCCCGTGCTCCGCTGCGCCCAGCTTGCCGATCCCGGCGCGCGTGAGGGCCTGCGTGTCGAGACCCACCTTTCCTACCGGGACTGGCTCCGCTCCTGGCACAAACTCTGGCTGCAAGGCGCCATGCTCACCATCGACTACGGCATGGCAGGACGCGAGGGCGAACGCCGACCGCTCTCCGGCTCCCTGCGCGCTTATTTCAAACAACGAATTCTGGAGGGCGACGAGGTATTCCGTCGCAAAGGCACCCAGGACATCACCGCCGACGTCGATTTTCGCGACCTGTGTGCCTGGGGCCGTGAGTTGGGCTGGCGCAACGCCTTTCTCTCCACCCAGTCCCAATTCCTGCGCAACTTCGATCCGGCGGGACCCGACGGCCCGCAAAACGCATTTCTCACCCATCCCAACGGCGCCGGCACCGCCTTTCTCGTCCTCTGCCAGGTTAATCAACCACCCCTGCTGCCCGCGTCCACCATCTGCAATTCCACCCCCATGAATGGGTTATGAAATTTTTTACTGGTCTTGGCAGGGAAGATTCCCTCTAATCTTCCAAGGTTTCTGGTTGGCAGCCGTCGGCGGCCAAGCTAAACCTTTCGGCGCTTCATCCATGAAAAAAATTTCCCTGCTGATCGGCGGTCTGATGCTGGCCGCGTCCATGACCGTGCATGCGGCCAATCCGCGCATTCCCGTGGAGATATCCGCCGAGGGCGACAACCGCTTCGAGGACGGCATCGCCTACGCCTCCGGAAATGTCATCATTCTGTTTGGCGACGATGTGATTTACTGCGACGAGGCCCGCTTCGACCAGCGCCGCCGCGAAGTGACGGCGCGTGGCAATGTCAGCATCTATTCCGCCGATAAAATCTACCGTGGCGAGCATTTGATCTACCAGCTGGACTCCAAACAGGTGCAGTCACTGGACTTTCGCGGGGTGCTGGGCCCCCTGTTGATGCAGGCACGCGAGATCGAATCACCCCGGACCAATTACTACAAGATCACCGACGGGATGTTCACTACCGAGAACCGCAACGAACCCGCCTACCGCTTGCAGGCGGGCACCATCGAGATTTATCCCAACGACCGTGTGGTGATGAAAAATGTGGCGGTGTATGTCGGGCCGGTACCGGTCTTCTGGTTCCCTTATGTCGCCGTGCCGCTCGATGACACGTTGGACAACTTCGACTTCACCCTCGGCGCCTCCTCCCGCTGGGGCTTCTACGGACTTGGCTCCTACCGCACCGCCCTGGACTCCCGCTGGGCCGTCACCGCCCATGGAGGTTACCGCTCCCGCCGCGGCTTCGGCGGCGGCATCGATCTGGACTTCAATCCCAGGCCTGGCGACCAAGGCGAGTTGAAAACCTTCGTCACTCAGGACATGAACCCGGCCATCGGCATGGACTCCCGCGAACGCCGCAACTTTCGTGAGCCCAACGACCTGCGCTACCGCGCCGCCTACCGCCACCGTTACGTTCTAGGCCCCGGCTTCACCACCACCGCCGATCTCAATGTCCTGAGCGACCGCCATGTGGTCGAGGATTTTTTTCCCTCCGAATTCCGCCTTGACCAGCAGCCGGACAACTTTTTCGATTTCATGTATCATGATCCGAACTTCACCGTCACCCTGCTGACCCGCTTTCAGACCAACTACATCTTCAACCGCACCGAGCGCAAACCCGAACTGCTCATCGAATTCAAGCGCCAGGACCTCTTCGGCCAGTTGGCGCACC
>CAZTYG010000017.1:9758-11686 GCA_964617445.1 uncultured Blastochloridaceae bacterium | reverse complement strand
TGCTGATAGAGCTCAACCGCCCGCGCCCGGTGATCATGGGCCGCCTCCGGCAGGCCCCGGAGTTCCTTGATGTCCGCCAGGACCTCTTCGGCCTCCCGATCAGCTACGAGGGCGAGTCCTCAGTGGTCAACTTCGCCCGCAACTTCGACCGCGACGACCCCCGCTTCGGCACGGAATTCGGCGCGGTCCGCTACGACACCTTCCACCAACTGCTCTACCCGCGGCAATATTTCGACTGGCTGTCATTGACCCCGCGCGCCGGGGTGCGCGGCACCGCCTACACCCGCAACAACGACCCGACCAACGCCGATCCGGCCGCCGAGGTCTGGCGCTACGCGTTTAACCTCGGCTTGGAAGCATCTTTCAAAGTCTCACGCACGTGGAATGACGTCCAATACGCCGAATGGGGCGTGGACGGCCTGCGCCATGTGCTGCAGCCCTACACCGATATCAGTTACATCCCCCGCCCCAATCGCACTCCCGACTCGTTCCGCGGCTTCGACAACCGCTATCCCAACACCCGCCTCCAACCCCTCTATTTTCCCGCCTTCAATTCCATCGATTCGATCAACGAACAGACCGCCATCCGCCACGGCATGCGCAACAAACTCCAGACCCTCCGTGACGGCGAAAACGTGGACCTGATCGACTGGGACCTCTACGCCCAGGCCAACATCAACCGCAGCCGCGACATGGGCGTACTGGTCGATGAAGTTTATTCCCACATTTACAACGAACTGCATGTGAAACCGCTTCCCTGGTTGAGCTACGAATTGTTCGCCGCTGCCGGGATCGCCGCCGATTCCTTCCACCAGATCGACCAGGTCATCCGCTGGCAACTTCACCCGGCGCTGGAACTCAACTTCTCTCACCGCTTCCTCGACGGCCTGCAATACAACGACCCCGCCTTTCCCGCCGGCGGCATCAATTTGGACAATGGCAATCGTCTCGGATTCGGCTCCTTCTGGCGTCTCAACGAAAGCTGGAAATTTTCCCACAACTGGATATTCGAGGCCACCGATGGACGCCTCCATGAGCAGCGTTATGAAATTTTCCGTGATCTTCGTGCGTGGACCATGTCGCTGGGCGCCGCGCATTACGACAACCGCGGTTCGGAGGACGAACTGATGGTATATATGACGCTCACCCTCAAGGCGTTCCCCCAAGCCACGCTCAGCATCGATAACTGACCTCCCATGAATCTAGCCATCATCGGTTCCGGCTACGTCGGACTCGTGACCGGAACGTGCTTTGCCGACGTCGGTCACCGCGTCATCTGCGTGGACAACAACAAAGAAAAAATTGCCCAGCTCAAGGCGGGCAAAATCCCCATCTACGAACCCGGTCTCGAGGAACTGGTCCGCAAAAACGTCCAGGCCGGACGCCTTACCTTCACTTCCTCCATCGAGGACGCCGTTGCCACTTCCAAGGTCATCTTCATCGCCGTCCCCACCCCGCCCCAGGAAGACGGCAGCGTCGATCTGGTCTATGTCGAAAAAGTCGCCCGCAGCATCGCCGAGGTCATGACCGAATACCGCGTGATTGTCGATAAAAGCACGGTCCCGGTTAAAACCGGGGAAAAAGTCGCCGACACCATCCGCCGCTACAGCAAACCCGGCGTCGAGTTCGACGTCGTCAGCAATCCTGAATTCCTCCGCGAAGGCAGCGCTGTGGCCGACCTGATGAAACCCGACCGCATCGTCGTCGGCATCAGCGGCGAGCGCGCCGCCGCCCCCATGCAGGAAATTTACTCCCCCTTCAACGCCCCCATCATTATCACCGACCTCAACAGCGCCGAGTTGATCAAACACGCTGCCAACAGCTTTCTCGCCCTCAAAATCAGCTACATCAACGCTGTCGCCGCCATCTGTGAGGCCTCCGGTGCCGACATCAACAAAGTCGCCGAGGGCATGGGAGCCGACCACCGC